>CBDUPD010000031.1:0-11610 GCA_965368985.1 uncultured Spongiibacteraceae bacterium
GTAAACAAGGTTGTAGATGAGGCACTTAATACACGTTTCCCTGAGCTAATTGATAATATTCAGGCTGAGTTGACCGAGAAGTTAAAAATACAGGTTCAGGCTGAAGTTGATAAGCAGGCAAATTCATCAATGGATCAGGATATTCAAGGTATACTTGATCTGAGAATTAATGTGGTATTGGCCGAGAAATTTGCTGAAGTTGATAGAAAGCTTGAAGAAATGGAAGCAAAACTCAGCGAGCAAATGAGTGTGCTTAAAGCGTCATCGGAAGTGATGTCGCTTGATTCAGATCTTGTTTTAGAGAAAGGAACTCATTCAGAAAAAGGCATTAATAAGGAGTTCACGGCCAGTAAGGGCATAGAGTCTCAACTTGATCAAATGATAGAGCGTCAGGCGCAGACCTCCAGATCCCTTGAGTTGGCGAAAAAGATTGCTATAGCTGCTTTCATTTTATCTGCAGGTGCTGCGTTGGGTGTCGCCAGTTTTTATCTCTTGTAATACCTTATTCTCTTTAATCAATCTGGCCGTAGTAAATCACACGGCCATCTTCTTATGTGGTAAAATCAAATCACTTATTGCTTGGTGCAGCGACTACGTCTGTATCTTGAGTATTATTTTTTTAACAATATTGAATTGTGAGCAAGATTGAATGGATATTACATCCTATATGAGGCAACTCGGTCAGCAAGCACGTGCAGCTTCACGTGAAATAGCAATGGCTGATACCGCTAAAAAGAATTCAGCGTTGGTAGCAATGGCAGAAGCTTTGGACAGTGCACGTGCAGAATTGGCGACAGCCAATAAAAAAGATCTGGAAAATGGCAAGCAAAAGGGTCTTGATGATGCATTGCTTGACCGTTTGGAATTAACCCCTGCGCGAATTGATAGCATGCTTGAGGGTTTGTATCAGGTTGCGGCGTTACCGGACCCGATTGGTGCAATTACCGACATGAATTATCGGCCTTCAGGAATACAAGTGGGTAAAATGCGGGTGCCTTTGGGAGTTATCGGCATTATCTATGAGTCTCGTCCTAACGTGACAGTTGAGGCTGCAAGTTTGTGTTTGAAGTCAGGTAATGCGGCTGTATTGAGAGGTGGCTCAGAGTCTATTCATTCCAATCAGGCAATAGCTGCTTGCGTTAAGCAGGGGTTGATTGCTGCAGGCTTGCCAGAACATGCTGTTCAGGTGCTTGAAACCACAGATAGAGAAGCTGTAGGGCAAATGATCACGCTTCCCGAGTATATCGATGTTATTGTGCCTCGTGGCGGTAAAGGGCTGATTGAAAGAATCAGTAAAGATGCCCGTGTTCCTGTTATCAAACACCTTGATGGTATTTGTCATGTCTATATTGATGATGATGCCGATGCAGAAAAGGCCGTATCAGTAGCCTTGAATGCAAAGACACAACGCTATGGAACCTGCAATACTTTGGAAACACTGTTGGTGGCCGAGTCACGTGCGCAAGAACTGTTGCCAGTGTTGGCGAAGGCCTATCTTGAAAAATCAGTAGAGCTAAGAGGGTGCGAAAAAACCTGTGCTATTCTTACAGAAGCAAAAACTGCTACTGAAGAAGACTGGAATACAGAATATCTGGCTCCGGTTCTTTCTATTAAAGTTGTCAGTGGAATGCCAGAAGCAATAGAGCATATTAATACTTATAGCTCACAGCACACAGATGCGATTATTACCGAGAACTATACAAAATCGAGACAGTTTCTAAGAGCTGTTGATTCCAGTTCGGTAATGGTTAATGCATCTACCCGTTTTGCTGATGGTTTTGAATATGGTCTTGGCGCCGAAATCGGTATCTCTACTGACAAGATTCATGCCAGAGGACCAGTGGGGCTTGAAGGTTTGACTTCACAAAAATATATTGTTCTTGGTGATGGGCATATTCGCCAATAAGATGCAGATGGCGAATCAACAACAGCAGCAAGCAGTAGGTATTATTGGGGGAATGTTTGATCCTGTGCATACAGGTCACCTGAGAGCTGCTATAGAATTTGCTGAAGCTTTTTCATTGTCGCAGGTTAGCTTGTTGCCGTGTCACCAGCCTCCTCACAGAGAGTTGCCACAGGTTTCTTCCGGGCAACGTAAAGAGATGTTGGAGTTGGCTATAGCTGATATGAATAATTTCAGTGTAGATGACAGAGAGCTGAAACTTGATCAGCCGAGCTATACTGTGTCATCACTGCGTCAAATCAGAAAAGAGTTAGGCGATGATACGCCGCTCTATTTTGCATTAGGTGCTGATGCTTTTAATACTATTGATACATGGAAAGACTGGAAAGAGCTTTTTTCCCTGGCAAATTTTGTCGTGATGCATCGTCCGGCAAATAGAATAGTCTTTTCCAATGCATTGCTAAAAAGTAAATTGCAGGAATTTAATGGCGGGCATTCAGTAGCAGGTAATATTTATGAGTTGACGATAAGTGCTCTGGATATTTCTTCAACAAAAATTCGTCAAATGATACAGTCTGATCAATCAATCAAATTTTTACTGCCTGAGGCAGTTGAAACATACATTCACGAAAACCAATTGTACCGATAAAAACTATGAAAAAAGAAAAGTTAATTGAAATTGTCATAAATGCTCTTGAAGACCTTAAGGCGGTCAATATTGTTTCTCAAGATGTTTCAGCATTGACCAATATGACAGATACCATGATTTTTGTTACAGGAACCTCAAGTCGGCATGTTAAATCCCTGGCTGATAATGTTTCAATGGAAGTTAAGAAAAATGGTGTACAGCCAATAGGTATTGAGGGGCAAGATGTTGGGGAGTGGGTGTTAGTTGATTTGGGTGACATTATTGTGCATGTTATGTTACCTGAAACTCGTGATTTATATGACCTTGAACGACTCTGGTCTGGAGAAATTCAAAATGATGAGTCAGCAGCTCAAGAGTAAAGTGAAATAACTGATGCGTATTCGGATGGTAGCAGTTGGTCAAAAAATGCCTGCATGGGTTGATCAGGGTTATAACGAATATGCCAAGCGTATTAATGGTGACTGTCGCTTGGAGTTAATAGAATTGCCAATGCAGAAGCGAGCCAAAAATAGCAATGTGCAACAGTTAAAAGAAAAAGAAGGTAAGGCTATTCTTGATGCCATAAAAACATCAGAGCAATTGATCGTGCTTGATGTTCTTGGCAAGGCTATTAGTACTGAACAGTTGGCGAGCACGATAAAAAGCTGGCAAATGGACGGGCGTGATGTGGCTCTGGTTGTTGGTGGTCCTGATGGTGTGAGTGATGCAGTATTAAAAAAAGCAGATAATAAAATTTCACTATCAAAATTGACTCTGCCTCACCCGTTAGTTCGTGTTGTGCTTGCTGAACAGATATACAGAGCCTGGACAATTAATCAGGGTCATCCCTATCACAGGACCTGAATATGCGTTATCAAACCCTCAAGGATAATGCGTTTGAGAAGCGAATTATACGCCTCAGAATTCTACTGGCCTTGTTCTGCGTAGTTGTACTTTTAGGTATTATCATCGCACGGTTTTATTCTCTGCAAATTAATCAATACGAAACTTACCAGACCAAATCACAATCCAATCGTGTTCATATTCAGCGTATAGCACCTAAGCGAGGCCTGGTCCTGGATGGTGAGCAACGATTGGTTGCAGAAAATCAGCCAAGTTACATGTTAGCGCTGGTGAGAGATAGAATTTCTGACTTGCCAAAGACTCTCGAATCGTTAAAAAAACTTTCTATTATAGATGATGATGATATTGAACGTTTTGAAAAGCGAACCAACCGGTATCGTATTTTTGAGGCTGTGCCTATTCTCTTTAATTTAACCGATGAAACGATTGCAAAAGTTGCTGCAAATAGAATACGGCTTGAAGGTGTGGAGGTAAAAGCCCATCTGGTCAGGTATTACCCTGAAAAAAAATTGATAACACATATGCTGGGTTATGTTGGTCGAATTAATGAAAAAGAGCTCAGGAATCTGGATCAGGATAATTATGGAGCAACTAACTATATTGGTAAAACCGGTGTAGAAAAATCTTATGAAAGCGTGTTGCACGGAGATGTTGGTTACGAGCATGTAGAGACCAATGCGCAGGGCGTGGTGCTTCGGACACTTGAGAGAATTGATCCGATTCCGGGAGATAATATTGAGCTACACCTGAATATCGATTTACAGAAAGCTGCTTATGAAGCTCTTGGCGATTCTAGAGGAGCAGTGGTTGCCTTGAACCCGAAAACAGGGGGAGTGCTAGTGGCGGTTAGTCGTCCCGGTTATGATCCGAATTTGTTTGTTAACGGTATCAGTTTCGAAAAATACAATGCATTAAGGGATGATATCGATATCCCGTTATTCAATCGTGTTATGCAAGCGCAATATCCGCCAGGTTCGACTATCAAGCCTATTGTTGGGCTGGCAGGTCTTGAAGAAAATATATTTTCTGAAAAACATACCGTAAATGATCCCGGGTGGTATCAGCTTCCGGGTGATGAACGTCAATATCGAGACTGGAAGCGTGAAGGGCACGGGGAAAAAATAGATCTTTATATGGCTATAGAACAATCTTGTGATGTGTATTTTTACGAGTTGGCAGATAAGCTCGGTATACACAATATTAATAACTATTTTGATAAATTTGGTTTGGGCAAGAAAACACATATTGATGTACCTGATGAGAGGTATGGTTTGAATCCTACACCTGACTGGAAGAGAGGTCAGGGGCGATCAAGTTGGTACACAGGTGATACGTTAAATTTAGGTATCGGTCAGGGTTTTATGTTGGTTACGCCTATACAGTTAGCCTATGCGACCAGTATTATTGCGAATAAAGGTGAACGGTTTGTGCCTCAGATGGTTGCCAGGGTTGGTCAGAATGAAGTGAAGCCCCAACAACTTGAACCCGTTATTTTAAAAAAAGAAGCTCACTGGGATATTATTATTAACGCAATGGAAGCTGTAGTGCATGGGCGTAAAGGTACTGCTCAAGGTATTCGTCGAGGTGGCCTGGAATATAAAATTGCCGGGAAAACGGGTACTGCCCAGGTTATCGGGATAAAGCAGGGTGAAAAATATGATGCAAAAACCGTTGCTGCAAGGCAGCGAGATCATGCATTGTTCGTTGGTTTTGCACCTGTTGATAATCCTGAAATTGTTGTTGCTGTCATTGTGGAAAATGGTGAGCATGGCAGTTCAACTGCAGCACCTATAGCACGGAAAATCATGGATGTCTGGATGGCCAAATTGGCCAGGAATAAAAAAGATGTTTGATTCGGGCGATTATGTCAGACAAATTGATCCATCCGGATTTTCCAAAAAAAGAAATTTTTGGCAAGCTGTACATCTTGATCCGGTGTTGTTGTTGTTGTTAATGGTGTTGACGATATTTGGATTTTTCGTTCTTTATAGCGCCAGTGATTACGGCTTATCTGCCTTGAAAAGACAGGGGTTTTTCTTTGCTATCGCTTATGGAAGTATGATAACGGTTGCCCAGTTACCCATGCATTTTTATAGAAGGGCGGCGCCTGTTTTTTATATTATAGGAATCCTGCTTTTATTGTTAGTTCCAATATTTGGAACCGGAGCCAAAGGTGCGCAGCGTTGGCTTGATTTGCCCGGATTGCCACGTTTTCAACCTTCAGAGCTTTTAAAAATCGTTATGCCAATGGCAGTTTCCTGGTATCTTTCGCAACGTGTGATTCCTCCCAGGTTTAAATATGTTGTTATTGTTTTGGTTATTGTATTAATTCCAACACTTTTGATAGCGTCACAACCCGATCTCGGTACCTCGATACTTATTGCTGCTTCAGGTCTATTTGTGTTGTTGTTGGCCGGTTTAAGCTGGTGGTATGTGGGCGGTGCTGTATTGTTTGTTGTGGCGAGCGCTTATCCTGTCTGGCAATATGTTTTACATGACTATCAAAAAGGAAGAATTTTAACCCTGCTTGATCCTGAACGAGATAAATTTGGCGCGGGTTGGAATATTTTACAATCCAAAACAGCTATTGGCTCTGGTGGGTTTAATGGCAAGGGGTGGCTTGAAGGTACGCAATCCCATTTAAACTTTTTACCTGAAAGCCATACTGATTTTATTATTGCGGTACTGGCAGAAGAATTCGGGTTGTTAGGTGTGCTATCTCTGTTAGCCCTTTATTTTGCAATTATTTGCCGTGGAATTTTTATTGCCTTTACAGCGACGACAAGTTTTAATCAAATGGTTGCTGGTAGTATTACACTAACTTTTTTTGTCTATATTTTTGTTAATATGGGAATGGTGTCAGGTTTATTGCCTGTTGTAGGTGTGCCTTTGCCATTAGTGAGTCAGGGGGGTACGTCTATTGTTACCCTGATGGTCGGCTTTGGTTTGTTAATGGCAATCGCTACCGACAAGCAGCAGTTTACTCACTAGTACTTTTAATCTATGAAAAACGGGGATTTAACATGACCATGAAAATATTGCTTAAGTACAGCATGTGTCTATGGGTCAGTCTATTCAGTTTGCAGCTTTATGCTGATGATAAAGTTGCAAACTATGCTGAGCGTGCAGATGTTAAAGCCTTTGTTGAAAGTTTTGCCAGTAAGCACGGTAAGGATGCAACACAGGTTCTTGCGATTTTAAGTAAAGGTGAAAAGAAGCAATCAATAATTGATGCGATATCCCGCCCGGCCGAAAAGGTTTTAACCTGGGGGGAATACCGTAATATTTTTATTGAACCCAAGCGCATAAAAAATGGTGTCGTCTTTTGGAATAAGCATAGGGTACTTATTGATGAGATAAGTAAAAAATATCAGGTAGCTCCCGAAATTATTGTCGCTATTTTAGGTGTGGAAACTCGATATGGAAAACTGGCGGGTGGTTACAGGGTATTGGATGCATTGATGACACTGGGTTTTGATTATGAGCCGCGAGGCAAGTTTTTCAGGGGGCAGCTGGAACAATATCTGTTAATGACAGATGAGCAAAAGCTCAATCCTGAGAAGCTGACAGGTTCTTACGCAGGTGCTATGGGTTATGGGCAATTTATCCCGGGAAGCTACCGTGCTTATGCCGTTGATCATGATAATGATGGCGTTGCAGATATATGGGAAAATCCTGCCGACGCTATTGCCAGTGTTGCTAATTATTTCTCCAAACATCATTGGTCACAGGGTAATCTTGTTGCCTATCAGCTTGCAGTACCAGTTACACAAAAGAAATTTATTTCAGAAAAGTTAAAGCCGACAACGACAATAAAAGACTTGCGTGATGCGAAAATTGTTGTGCCCGCCGAGCTTGCTGATGATACTAAAGTTACGGTTATGGAACTGGAGACTGATAAAGGAACGGAATACTGGTTAGGTTTTGAGAATTTTTATGTGATTACACGCTATAATCATAGTCATATGTATGCACTGGCTGCGCATCAGTTAAGTCAGGTACTAAAATTACAATTGGACGTGAAAACCAAATAACAATAGAAAATACCATGCGCCTACTGATAGTTATAATTTGCCTGTTTGTTCTTTCTGCCTGTGAACATTTGCAAGAGCAAGCGCCTTCAAGAGAGCCTTCGCGATACAGTGTTGAAAAAGATTTTTCACCTGTGTTGCGAATGGACCCTGCAAATATTCGGGATGCGATTCCCCGGGAAGATCCAATAACCATTGCTGGTAATAAAAATCCCTACACAATTTTGGGTGAAACCTACCATCTGTTGCCGACGGCGATGGGGTATAAAGCCCAGGGTGGAGCATCCTGGTATGGTCTGAAATTTCACGGGCATAAAACCTCAAATGGTGAGATTTACAGCATTTATGGTATGACAGCGGCTCACAAAACATTGCCTATACCTTCTTATGTAAAAGTGACCAATATTGCGAATAACCGTTCAGCTATAGTCAGAATTAATGATCGAGGCCCTTTTCATGAGGGACGTATTATTGATCTATCTTATGCTGCTGCCAGTAAGTTAGGTTATATCGGTGAAGGAACAGCACAGGTTATTGTCGAGGCTATTGACCCGAAAACCTGGAAGCCTGAACCAGAGGTGCAGGCAAATAAGGGTGTTTATTTGCAGGTCGGTGCCTACACAATGGATAAAGTCGCTGAAGAGGTGTATCAGCGACTTTTTTCCAAGTATGAATTTCCAATCAAGGTCGAATCAGGGAAGGATGAATATCATCGTGTAAAAATCGGCCCTGTTGATGAGGATAAAATTGCACAAATCACCCAGAACCTCCAGTCAGAAGGTTTTCCTGCGCCTATTCGGCTTAAATAGCCTTTCTGATATGCCCTCCCTAGAGCTTTAACTGAAATATTGGTAGCATAGCACCCGTAAAAACTATTCTTTTAAAAGCCAACCATCAGGCAGTGAAAATTATGTTTCAAAATATAAAGCGGTTTCTATTATTAAGTAGCATTGTAGTTGCACAGGCAGCAGTAGCCGCCCCGGCACTTATTCCATCAGCACCTCAAATAGCCGCCAAAGGTTATATTTTAATTGATGCTGATAGTGGAAAAATCATTACAGAAAACAATGCAGATGAGCGCCTGGAGCCTGCCAGTTTGACAAAAATGATGACAGCCTATATTGCTGAATATGAATTGAATCAGGGGAATATCCATCTTGATGATATGACTACTGTCAGTAAGAAGGCCTGGGCGAAAAATTTCCCGGGATCTTCGCTTATGTTTCTGGAAGCAGGCAAAGATGTTGCTGTAAGAGATCTGCTTAAGGGCGTGATTATTTCATCAGGCAATGATGCGACTGTTGCATTGGCAGAGCATGTGGCAGGCAGTACAGATGCTTTTGCCGATATTATGAATCAGCATGCCCAGCTACTGGGAATGAAAGACTCTCATTTTGAAAACCCGCATGGTCTGCCATCACCTGAACATTACACAACGGCCAGGGATATTTCCAAACTGACACAAGCTATTATTCGTGACTTTCCTGAAGAGTATAAACTCTATGCTGAAAAATCTTTCACCTACAATAATATTAAACAAAACAATCGTAATCGTTTGTTGTGGCGTGATCCTTCAGTTGATGGTCTTAAAACAGGGCATACAGAAGCTGCAGGCTGGTGTCTGGTATCTTCAGCTAAAAAAGACGGTATGCGACTTATAGCAGTTGTTATGGGTGCCAAAAGTGAGGAAGGGCGTCTGCGTGAATCGCAGAAACTATTATCGTTTGGATTTCGTTATTACAAAACGCTCAAACTTTATAGCAAGGGGCAAACTGTACAGGATGTCCGCCTATGGGGTGGTGCAAAAGATCAGTTAAGCCTGGTAGCGAAGAGTGATATTTATGTTACTGTTCCGCGTTCGAAGGTGGGCGATGTAAAAGCCGAAATGGAACTCGATAAATATATTGAAGCGCCTGTTAAAAAAGGACAGGAATATGGAGACATTATTGTCAAGCTTGATGATGAGGTGCAGCTAAAGCAAGCTGCAGTTGCCAAAGAGTCTATTGAAACAGGTGGTATCGTTGATGGTTTAATGGATAAGCTTGAGTTAATTGTTACTAAAATGCTTGAAGAGTGAACAGGGTTTTTAAAGCATGAGCCAGCAAGAGCCACCCAAAATTGAATTTCCCTGTGATTACTCTATTCGAATCATTGGTGATGCTCGTGAAGACTTTATTGATCGGGTTTTTGAGTTGGTACAGTCACATGCTCCTGATATTAAGCGTGAGTCAATCAAGACCCGCGATAGTAAAAAAGGCACTTTTATGAGTGTGCATGTCATGATTTATGCGACGGGAGAAGATCAGCTGCATAATATTCACCAAACCTTGCTCACCTATGATGCTGTGAAAATGGTTATCTGATTTGGTATCTGTTACCGAACAGCTTGTTATAAAACATCTGGGCCGACAGCCATATGAACCTGTTTGGCAGGCTATGAAATCCTTCACTGACAGCCGTACAGAAAAGACTCCTGATGAATGCTGGGTTGTTGAGCATGACCCTGTATTTACTCTTGGTCAGGCGGGTAAAGAAGAACACATTCTTACACAGTCAGATATTCCAATTGTAAAAACTGATCGTGGTGGACAGGTTACCTATCATGGGCCTGGCCAGTTGGTGATGTATTGGTTGGTGGATATCAAACGTAAACACATTGGTGTAAGGGATTTTGTCAGCCTGATGGAGCAGGCTGTTATTGATGTTCTTGACGCTTATGGTGTTAACGCCGGGTTAAAACAGGGTGCACCAGGTGTTTATGTTAACGGGGCTAAAATAGCTGCCCTGGGATTACGTGTTAGAAAAGGCTGTACTTACCATGGGTTGAGTATGAATATTGATATGGACTTATCACCCTTTCGGCAAATTAACCCTTGTGGTTATGAAGGATTGCTTGTTGAACAACTTGCAAGCCTGTTTGATTCGCCTGTGTCTATGGAAGAGGTACAGCAACAACTGCTGGAACAATTCAGGGTCTCTTTAAAATATACTGTTAAATAACCGGTTTTAGCATGTGATTAGCCTTATTTAGACTAAACTGGATGAAACGAATAACAATTATAATTATAAACAGGTTATTTTGAGAGTTTCCCGGTGGATAAGACAAAGCCATTACTGATTAATCCAAAAAGCAAATCGCATATTCTTGATTTATTCATTTCAGAAGATGAGAAAAATCATTCGGATGACCTGTATAGAAGTAGAATACTGGTTGGTATGAGTCTCTTGATTGGTTTTGCTCTTTTTTTTGGCTCAGCCTATATCTGGTTGGGCTCAGATATGAAGAAGGAATTTCAACTGATTGCCCTTTATATCATGATACCGATGTCGGTATTATTTTTTCTGGTTACCCTGTCTTATAAGTTCTCGGCTTCATATGCTGCTTGTGCCAATACAGTTATCTTTGTCGGTTATTTGGGTGTTTCTGTCGCGATCTATATTGTAGGTGGTCCAATTCACTCTCCTGCCCAGTTTATTATCACATTCCCGGTAGTATTGAGCTTTTGTTTATTAGGGAAGTACTGGGGCATTTTCTGGACAATGATTACTATCATGACCCAGACAGTTATGGGGTTGATGGTATTGTATGATTACAATTATCCACATCTTATTGAGCAAGGTAAGGGTGATGAAGTACAGATCTTGATCTATATATTAACGCTTTTGACAACTGCCGCAGTACTGGTTATTTATGAAGGGATGCAGTCACGTCTGAAAACAGAAAGAGACCTTCAGGAAAAACGGTTTATATTTCTTGCAACACATGATGCACTAACACAACTGCCTAATCGTGTGCTTTTTTATGATCGTGCAGAGCTGGCCATTTCGAGAGCTAACAGGGAGGATTCTTCTTTTTCAATATTGTATCTGGATCTAGACGGCTTTAAACCAATTAATGATAAGTTTGGCCATGAAGCAGGTGATTATGTGTTGCAGGCTGTTGCTGCCCGATTACAGACGGTTATACGAGAAACTGATATTGTTGCGCGAGTGGGTGGTGATGAATTTGCAGTAATCACCGAAAGTCTGAAATCTGAAAATGACCTTGATACTATTGCTCAAAAAATTATTAAAGCCATTGAAGAGCCGATAGCGTATGAGGATAAAGAGTTAACGATTGGCACCAGTATTGGTATAAGTATCTATCCAAAAGATTCCAAAGATATTGAGGTGCTGGTCTCTCA
>CBDUPD010000032.1:0-11305 GCA_965368985.1 uncultured Spongiibacteraceae bacterium
ATTTTTGCTCTATTGATATGGCAGGGGATAACCCCTCAATATGATCAATATCTGGCTTTTCCATCATTGAGAGAAACTGTCGGGCATATGTGGATAGCGACTCAACATAGCGACGCTGGCCTTCGGCATAGAGTGTATCGAAGGCCAATGAAGATTTCCCGGACCCAGACAGACCTGTAATTACTACCAGGCTGTCTCGAGGGATATCAATGTCAATATTCTTCAGATTATGTGTGCGTGCACCGCGAACAATAATCGAGCTCATGTATCACCATCTATAAAAAATCAGCTAGCCAGTATACATATTCATAGTAGCGAAGTGAAAGTTTGTATTTGTAAGTTTTCTTTAATGTAGGGACGAGATACTGATCAGCGGCGTAGAAAAGCCTGAAGACGAGTGCTAGAATCAGTTAGTCTGAACTGAATAACAATTATGAATTGGAGAGTGGCATGGCCAGGGGTATTAATAAGGTAATCTTGATTGGGAATCTTGGAAACGATCCTGAAACACGTGTGGCTCAATCTGGTACACAGATGACAACTTTGAGCATTGCCACATCTGAAAGCTGGAAAGATAAACAAACTGGTCAGCAGCAAGAGCGCACAGAGTGGCATCGTGTCGTATTTTTTAACCGGTTGGCAGAGATTGCAGGGCAATATCTAAAGAAAGGCTCCAAGGTTTATATTGAGGGTTCATTGCGTACACGCAAGTGGCAAGACCAGAATGGAGCAGATCGCTATACGACCGAAATTATTGGCAACGAGATGCAAATGCTTGATTCTCGTGGTGATGTAGCAGGTGGAAATGCGCCTCAACAAAATGCAGGTGGATTTCAACAACAGGCTCCACAGCAACAAGCACCACAGCAGGCCCCTCAACAAAACTACCAACAGCAAGCGCCACAAGGACAGCAGGGTCAGCAGCCTGCGCCGGCACCATCAGGATTTGATGACTTTGATGATGATATTCCTTTCTAGGTTTGTTGATTACTCATGAAATTATTGGTCATTCGTGATCAGCATGAATTTGCGACACAATTACGAGAACAGCTAAGCCTGCGAGCCGAGATAATTCTGCCAGTGCCTGTAGCATGGGATGCAATAGGTGATTCTGTAGATCTAAATAAGCTTGTAGAGCAGCAAGATCCTGATTTTATTATTTGTGCTGTACACCTGCCTGTCGATGCCAGTAAAAATGTATTCAAAAAATTCAGGTCTGCAGTAGAACAGCTTGAGCGTTGTTCGAGAAAATACAGCTTGCCATTTATTTTTATTTCTTCAGGGGCAGTGTTTGATGGTAGTAAGCTGAGTTATTCTGAAGAAGATAGTTATAGCCCAGGTAATGAATACGGAAAGTTCTATGCTGATCTTGAGGCGCATATCGCTAAAAAGCTTAGGAGGCATATTATCTTGCGAACTACCTGGCTTTTT
This sequence comes from uncultured Spongiibacteraceae bacterium, assembly GCA_965368985.1. Taxonomy (GTDB): domain Bacteria; phylum Pseudomonadota; class Gammaproteobacteria; order Pseudomonadales; family DT-91; genus CAZTZY01. The sequence continues at coordinate 1,432 of CBDUPD010000032.1, forward strand.
TCATCATATGGAGAAAACTTTTTAACATCGGTAATTGAATACGCTTCCGAAAATGCACTGATCAGTGTTAATAGTGCTGGTAAAGGATGTCCGACCTCAATTCAGGATGTAGCCAGAGTTGTTATAGCAATATTGTTGCAATTGGATTTAGGGGCGGAGAGCTGGGGGGTCTATCATTATGCCAGTTCAGACGCTGCAATCGGCTTTCAGTTTGTTGAGGCTATAGTTGCCCAAGCCTCTCAATATGATGAGTCTATAGATGCCAGTCAATTAAACTTTGAGCATGATGATGCATTGTCCGGTGCATTTTATTTTGAGCCTGTTGTGCTTAAATGTCAGAAGCTGTTAGATACTTTTGGAATTCATCAGCGCCCCTGGCGCTCATCACTGGCATCTACGGTAAAAGAACATTTTGAATGGGGTGAGGTTGAAGATGAGTGATACACCAAAAACACAGATTCCGGTTAATGCTGCCGTATTAACTGTATCTGATACACGCGATGCCAGTAATGATACTTCGGGAGATTATCTCGCGGAGCAGTTGAAAAATGCAGGGCATAATGTTGTTGAACGTATGATTGTTAAAGATGATGTCTATCAGATGAGAGCCATAGTCTCTAAGTGGATAGCAGATGAATCAGTTCATGTGGTTATCTCAACGGGTGGTACCGGCTTCTCGGCGCGTGATAATACGCCTGATGCCATAGCTCCATTGTTTGATAAAACTATTGATGGTTTTGGTGAGATATTTCGTCAGTTATCCTATGCGGAGATTGGTACGTCAACCGTTCAGTCGCGTGCTTTGGCAGGTGTTGCGAATCAAACAGTTATTTTGTGTGTGCCTGGTTCAACGGGTGCCTGTAAAACAGCATGGCAAGGTATTATTGGTGAGCAGCTTGATAGTCGTCAGGGGCCTTGTAACTTTGTAGGATCTTTAAAATTGGGTGAATAGTTCTTTGAAAACAAAAAAGGGGTATACTTTAAGGTATACCCCCCTTTTTTTGTTCTATGAATGACATAGGTCAGTCAGTGTAACGCTGAAAAACCAAAGAAGCGTTTGTTCCACCAAAACCAAAACTGTTAGACATGACACGATCTAAAGTAATATTTTCAATTTTTTCGCGAACAATTGGCATGCCAACTGCTTCAGGATCTAGTTCCTCAATATTTGCTGATGCAGTAATGAAATCATTTTTAAGCATCAATAAAGAATAGATTGCTTCCTGAACGCCGGCGGCGCCCAGAGAGTGGCCAGTTAACGACTTGGTTGAGCTGATGTTTGGAAGATTATCACCAAAAGCTTCCTTCATGGCACGTAACTCAGGCAAGTCACCAGCAGGTGTACTTGTGCCGTGAGCATTAATGTAATCAATATCACCATCAACCGTTGAAAGTGCTTGTTGCATACAGCGTACAGCGCCTTCACCACTCGGGGCAACCATATCATAACCATCAGAAGTGGCGCCGTAGCCCACAAGCTCGGCGTAAATAGTAGCGCCACGAGCCTTGGCATGTTCCAGCTCTTCAATAACCAATGCGCCTGCTCCACCTGCTATAACAAAACCGTCACGGTTTGCATCATAGGCGCGTGATGCTTTATCGGGAGTTTCATTATAGCTGCTTGAAAGTGCGCCCATGGCATCAAAAAGACAAGAGAGTGTCCAGTGCTCTTCTTCACCACCGCCAGCAAAAACAATATCCTGTTTGCCTAACTGAATTTGCTCCATGGCATTTCCAATACAATGAGCACTAGTGGCACAGGCAGAAGAGATAGAATAGTTAACACCCTTGATTTTGAATGGGGTCGCCAGGCAGGCAGAAATGGTACTGCCCATAGTTTGTGTTACACGATAAGGACCAACACGCTTAACGCCCTTGCTACGAAGAATGTCTGCAGCTTCTACCTGGTTTGAAGAAGAAGCACCGCCAGAGCCCATGACAAGCCCAGTGCGAACATTTGAAACCTGATCCTCGCTCAGGCCAGAATCTTTAACAGCCTGTTCAAGTGCGATAAACGAAAAAGCTGCTGCATCACCCATAAAACGTAGAATTTTGCGGTCAATATGCTCTTTAAGGTCGATATCAATACTGCCAGCAATATGACTACGCATACCAAGCTCTTTGTATTCTTCCTTAAAGCGAATGCCAGATGTGCCATTCTGTAAGGATTCCAATACCTCAGCTTGATTGTTGCCAATGCTTGATACAATACCTAGACCGGTAACAACCACACGTCTCATAATAAACCTCTAATAAATCTGATTAGTATAAAAGTGACAAATTAAATGTTTAATTCTCAATCTTTCTCAGGCTGAAACAAACCAACGCGTAAATCATTGGCTGTATAAATAACTTCGCCATCACAAGAGAGCTCGCCATCAGCGATGCCCATTACCAGTTTGCGTTCAATAACGCGCTTCAGGTGTAAGTGATAAGTTACTTTTTTAGCCGTAGGCAAAACCTGGCCGGTGAACTTGATTTCACCAGAGCCTAATGCGCGGCCTTGCCCCGGGTTACCTTTCCAGCCCAGAAAAAAGCCAACCAGCTGCCACATGGCATCAAGACCCAGGCAGCCAGGCATTACCGGATCTCCAGGAAAATGGCATTCAAAAAACCATAGGTCAGGACTAATATCAAGTTCAGCAATGATCTCACCTTTGCCAAAATTGCCACCTTCGGTGCTTATATGAACGATGCGATCAACCATCAACATATTGTCGACAGGAAGCTGAGCATTTCCAGGGCCGAAAAGCTCCCCTTTGCCACAAGCGACAAGTTCTTCTTTTGTGAAGCTGGGCTGATCGATAAATGATTTGGTATCAGTCATAAAAACTCTTATATTCGCCCGAAGAGGCGTAAAAAAACGACATTTTACCGTGTTACAGAGGTATGTCTATAAAAAAGCCCTGCAAAATGTCTTATCGTGGTTGCACTGCATACAATCATTCCATAAAGTAAGCGCCTGATTAGATAAACTCCGTGAAAGTGACTAAAAAATGATTAAAAAGTGCTTATTCCCCGTAGCTGGCTATGGAACGCGTTTTTTACCCGCTACCAAATCAATGCCTAAAGAGATGTTACCAGTCGTTAACAAACCGCTGGTTCAATATGGTGCAGAAGAAGCTATTGAAGCTGGAATGACTAATATTTCATTTATTACCGGCCGTGGTAAGCGTGCAATTGCAGATCATTTTGATATCAGTTATGAGCTTGAACACCAGATTAAAGACACCGGTAAAGAAAGTTATCTTACTTGTATACGTGATGTGTTGAATAAGGGTAATTTTGCCTTTATGCGTCAGCGCGAAATGAAAGGTTTGGGGCACGCCATCTTTACTGGTGAAACCCTTATTGGCCCCAACCCCTTTGGTGTGATTCTTTCAGATGATTTATGTATCAATGAAGAAGGGCCGGGTGTGATGTCACAAATGGGTGAGTTATACAAAAAGTACCAATGCTCAATTGTGGCCATTATGGAAGTGCCTGAAGATCAGGTGCATAAATATGGTGTAATAGCCGGAGAAAAAATTGAAGATGGTATTTATCGGGTTAACGATATGATAGAAAAGCCTTCCCGGGAAGAGGCGCCGAGCAATCTGGCGATAATAGGCCGTTATATATTAACGCCTGATATTTTCGATATATTGCGCGATACGCAACCGGGTAAAAATGGTGAGATACAAATTACCGATGCCTTGTTAAAGCAGGCAGAGAAAGGTGGAGTGATTGCCTATAAGTTTAAAGGCAAACGTTTTGACTGTGGTAGTGTTGATGGTTTTGTAGAAGCGACTAACTATTGTTATGAAAATATATATAAAGAGAAGTAGCTTATAATATGTCTGAAATCACCTGTTTTAAAGCCTATGATGTAAGAGGTCGTATACCTGACCAGATTAATGAGGATGTGGCCTATCGCATCGGCAGGGCATATGCCGAAGTGGTTAAACCAAAAAAAGTGGTTGTAGGCTTTGATATTCGATTAACCAGCCCACAATTTTGCGAGGCTGTATCAAATGGTTTAATGGATGCCGGTGTTGATGTCTACAACATTGGATTATCAGGTACAGAAGAAGTTTATTTCGCAACTTTTTACCATAATATGGATGGCGGTATAGCAGTTACGGCCAGTCATAATCCCAAAGACTATAACGGCATGAAATTTGTTCGAGAAGATTCAAAGCCGATCAGTAGTGACACCGGCCTGCTTGATATAAAAGCATTGGCTGAGAAAAATGAATTTTTTGATGCTGAGAAAAAAGGCCAGATGTATGACCTTGATATATCAGAATCTTACCCGAAACACCTGCTTGAGTACGTTGATAAGGAAAGTCTCAAACCTTTAAAGCTGGTGGTTAATGCCGGTAATGGTGGTGCTGGCAAGATCATCGATTTGTTAGAGCCATTTCTACCTGTTGAGTTTATTAAGGTGCATCATGAGGCTGATGGTGACTTCCCTAACGGTGTACCCAACCCGTTGTTGGAAGAAAATCGTCCGCCTACCATCAATGCGGTGTTGGAAAATAAGGCAGATTTTGGTATTGCCTGGGATGGTGACTTTGACCGTTGCTTCTTTGTTGCTGAGAATGGTCTGTTTGTTGAGGGTTATTACATAGTTGGCCTATTAACAGAGGCTTTTTTACGGAAAAATCCTGGTGAAAAAGTTATTCATGATCCAAGACTTACCTGGAATACCATCGCGATAGCCGAAGAGCTTGGTGGTACAGCCATTCAAAGTAAAACCGGTCATGCTTTCATTAAGGAAAGAATGCGTCTTGAGAATGCCGTATATGGAGGGGAAATGAGTGCGCATCACTATTTTCGTGATTTTGCCTACTGTGATAGTGGCATGATTCCGTGGTTATTGGTGGCGGGTCTGGTTTCAGAAACCGGAAAATCCCTGTCTCAACTGGTGAAGGAGCGTATGCAGGCATATCCATGCTCTGGTGAGATAAACCGAACTATTACTGATGCCGGGGAAGCTATCGATAAAGTGAAAGCGCTATATGTTCCGAATGCTAACAGCATTGATGAGACTGATGGTGTAAGTATAGAGTTTGATGAGTGGCGTTTTAATTTAAGAATGTCTAACACTGAGCCTGTAGTTCGGTTAAATGTTGAGTCTCGTGGAAATCAGGCTTTAATGGAAGAGAAAACCAGAGAGCTGCTGGATCTGTTGCAGTCGTAAATTTTATTGGTTTATATTTTTATACATATCTAAAAGTTGTTGTGTGGAAGCATCAAACGTATCAGTGTTGCCAGCTTCCATGGCAGCTTTTACCTGTTGTCCAATTTTCTTGCCCAATTCAACACCCCATTGATCAAAAGCATTGATGTCCCATATCACACTCTGCACATAAACTTTATGTTCATATAAAGCCAGCAGGCTACCCATAACTTCTGGTGTAATCATCTCCATCACAATTGTCGAACTGGGGCGGTTTCCAGGCATAAATTTATGCTGAATTGATTCGTTAATATCTGCAGTTTGTCCCAGCATTAAGGCCTGGCTTTGTGCAAGGCAGTTGGCAAATAGCCAATCTTGATGTTCTTGCAGCGAATGATGATTTTTTAGCGCCACAATAAAATCGATGGGTACAAACTCTGGGCCCTGGTGTAAACGCTGGAAGAAAGAGTGTTGGCTGTTGGCACCTACTTCGCCCCAGATAGCGGGGCAGGTGGCATAGTCTAGAGTATGGTGGTGATTAGTGGCAGATTTACCATTGCTTTCCATCTCAAGCTGCTGCAAAAATGCCGGAAAACGACGCAAACGATGATCATAAGGTGCAATCATATGTGATTGTCGACGCCACAGGTTAGTATACCAAATGCCTAATAGAGCAATAATAACGGGCATATTTACATTATGGTCAGCTGAAAAAAAATGCTGATCCATATCATTGTCACCTTTTAAAAAGGCTTCAAAATTGTCATAGCCCAAGCCAATACACAGCGATAAGCCGATAGCAGACCATACTGAATAACGGCCACCAACCCAATCCCAAAAGGGAAGAATAAAATCAGGCTTAATACCATAGGCTTCAGCTCTTTCAGGTTTGCTTGTTACTGCCATAAAGTGCTGGCTGACAGCTTCATCATCAATCAGTTTTTCCAATAGCCATGCTCTGGCGGTATCGGCATTTTTTATGGTCTCAAGCGTAGTAAATGATTTTGAAGCGATAATGATAAGTGTGCTGTGCTGGTTAAGTCTTTCAAGCGTATCGCAAATATCGTTAGCGCATATATTGGCAACAAAATGGCACTTGATACCTTTTTGTTGATACGGTTTTAAGCTCTGGTAAACCATGGCAGGGCCAAGATCAGAGCCACCAATACCAATATGTAAAATGTCGGTAAATGGCTTACCGGTATAACCTCTAAGCTGGCCATTCAGTACCTTGCTTGAGATATTGCGCATATTGTTTTTTACTTGTACTACTTCTTTATAAAGTGGTTTCAATTCGTCGGTCAGCTCATCGCTGCTTTGACAGCGTAATAGGTGATGCAAGGCAGGACGATGTTCAGTGTTATTCACCTCTGCGCCAATTTTTAATAGATCAATGGCATAGTCCAGATTGGCAAACGAACTTAAGGCCAGTAACTTCTCCACTGTTTCTTCAGTAATTAGATGCTTTGAATAATCAAAAAACAGGCCGCAGGCATCCAGAGAAAAGCGTTTCGCGCGATTGTCATCAGTGTTGAAAGCGTCAGCTATAGAAAAATCCAATAGGCTATGTTGGTGTTTAAGCAGGTCTGCCCATTCCTGACTTTTGGTTAACCTAGACATGATAAAAATCCCGATACCATTCAACAAACTTGTGAATGCCTTCTTCGATAGAAGTGGTGGGTTTATAGTTCACATCATTTGTTAGTGCTTCAACATCTGCATATGTGTCAGGCACATCACCCGGTTGCATGGGTAATAAGTTTTTCTCGGCTTTTTTACCCAGTGCATCTTCCAGTACCTCAATATAGCGCAATAGCTCAACCGGTTGGCTGCAACCGATATTATATAGGCGGTAAGGAGCAAGGCTTGATGCAGAGTCGGGTTGTTCACCTGACCACTGGAAATCAGGGGTTGCAACTTGATCCAGGGTGCGTATAACGCCTTCAACAATATCGTCAATATAAGTGAAATCGCGGCGATGATTGCCGTAATTAAAAACATCAATCGGCTTACCTTCAAGAATAGCCTTGGCGAATTTGAACAAGGCCATATCAGGACGCCCCCAAGGACCATACACGGTAAAAAATCGCAATCCGGTAGTGGGTATCTGATAAAGGTGGCTATAAGTGTGTGCCATTAACTCATTGGCTTTTTTGGTGGCGGCATACAGACTTAGTGGGTGATCAACATTATCATGTACAGAGAAGGGCATGGTTTTATTAGCGCCATAAACCGAGCTGCTTGAGGCATACACCAAATGCTCAACGTTATTATGCCGACAACCTTCAAGAATATTGGTAAAACCAACAAGGTTTGAATCAATATATGAATTCGGGTTCTCAATCGAGTAACGCACGCCCGCCTGAGCGGCCAGGTTTACAACCCGCTGTGGCTTGTGTGTTTCAAATAATTGGCTAATGCCATCGCGATCTGCGATATCAAGGCGAACATCAGTAAAATTGCTATGGCTAGTTAACTGATCAAGGCGTGCCTGTTTCAGATTGATATCGTAATAGTCATTAAGATTATCAACACCAATAACCTCATCACCACGCGCAAGCAGTTGTAAGCTCAAGTTATGACCAATAAAGCCAGCGCAGCCGGTAACCAGAATTTTCATAATAAGTACTAACTAACCTTTAAATGTTGATAAACAGTAACTTTTTTAATTATTAAAAGATTATATGATGCTACACCTGTTCGGTAAAACCTTTTTACCTGATACGATACATCGGTCACCAGTTTTTAGAGGGGATCTATTGTAGGGTCGACTATGTGTCCGTGAATAGTTGATGGTGGCAGTTACTTATTCGTGAGCAGGAGTCCGTTCCTGTATGTCTATTGATCTTTTGAGTTTACCAAGCCAGACAGTCGATCTTTCAAAGATCTGAGTTCAACCTTATTATCGCAAATTTCATTCAGACTCAGTCCCATCATCTCATGTGGAAACACCAGCCAGTCAGAGGTCTCATAAAGATAATAATCAGGTTTTGACGTTGTTTTGTTATTAGAGGGCTTGAAATAAGGCGTAGCGACTTTAATATCGGGCGCTGCATCACCGCAACGCTCATGCAAGTCACAAATGGTTTGCTGAATACTTAAACCGGTGTCGTATACATCATCAACAATTAATAACGATTGGTGTGGTTTAATGCGGTCAATAATATACCCAAGGCCATGCACACTAACCTGTTTGCTACGTTCACCAATACCGGTATAAGACGAAGTTCGAATGGCAATATGGTCAGTCTCGACGCCCAGATAGCGCAATATTTCCTGAACAGCAATACCAATAGGAGTGCCGCCGCGCCAAACGCCAACTATAAAGTCTGGCCGATAACCACTCTCAAAAATATCAAGAGCCATCTCATAAGAAGCGGTTAATAAGCTGTCGGCAGAAATGTATGTTTTATCCATGGTGATAATAAAACCCGGTGGCAAAAAATGGCCCGCTCGGCAGGATTCGAACCTGCGGTCTTGCCCTTAGGAGGGGCCTGCATTATCCAGCTATGCTACGAGCGGTTTTGGCTGGTCAGTTTTCCAACAAAAATTTTAGTAATTGTAACAGCACCGTCTTGAAGCGTCATCCTGAAAGCACTCGATGAGCATCATAAGGTAGAAAAAGTCATTAATTAGTATAATTTTCAGGGAACTTAACGCGGTTCTTTTTTAATGGTCGAGTCAAGGTAAAGCAACACTGCTATTTAACTTTTAGTTATTACTATATGACTAATTGATCTTAATAAATGCTGAATTGTAATCTTGAAACATATCACATGGTTAAAAATCGTCTAAACTTTTAGAAGAAGCGCTAATCCCATCTTATTGCCACTCAAAATCAATTCTTTTTAAAAAGTTGTTAGTGTTTCAAGGAGTCGATGATGTTAATTCTATTAACTGGTGCCACCGGTTTTATCGGCTCGTATACCATGGCTGCTCTTGTTCGAGCAGGGTATCAGGTGCGGGCATTGATAAGAGATAAATCAAAACTTCAAGAAGTCATGTCGATGCATGATGTAAAAGTTGACGAAGTGATTGTAGGTGATGTTACCGATACACAGTGTGTGCAAGAGGCATTAAAGGGTTGTGATGGGGTTGTTCATTTGGCAGCCATGATATCTTTGCTAAAAAAAGATAGAGAGCAGGTATTGGAAACTAATCTTACTGGTACTATCAATGTTGTTGGTGAAGCAGCGAAAGCAGGTATTAATCAGATAATACATGTCTCAAGTGTTTCAGCTATATATGACCCCAATGTGAGTCAGTTGTCAGGTGACCTTCCTCCAAGGCAGTCAGCCTCTCCATATGGCAGCTCTAAAGCAGCAGCTGAAACCTATGTACGAAATTTGCAAACTGCAGGGCACGCAATAAATATAATATATCCCAGTGCTGTTATAGGCCCTTTGGCTTTGCACCCTTCAGAACCACATGAGGGTTTGATTACATTGTTAAAACAGGCAACAATTATCACCAGTAGTGGTATTCAACATGTGGATGTCAGAGATGTTGCGGCTGCCATTGTCAGTATGTTAGACCATAAGGTGAATGGTTTAAGAATAACAGTGGGTGGTCGATATTACACGTGGGAACACCTTGCTGAAACACTTGAAAAACTCACAGGCAGACATTTATTAAAAGTGCATGTGCCTGCAGCTGTTTTAACCTGTGCGGGTTATACCGGAGATTTATTGGCAAAGGCAGGGTTAGTGA
>CBDUPD010000033.1:0-11266 GCA_965368985.1 uncultured Spongiibacteraceae bacterium
CTTGCGATAAGTGATCAAACATGTTTTTAACAGCTTCTATAGTGTTAGGCTCAAGATGTATATTCTGTTGAAAGAAATCATTCATCCACATTTCTAACATCTTTGCCTTTACATACTCAGCTTCAAAACGGCCCACATCATCCATGGAATTCAATAGCAAATATTGTATTGCATGATGGTAGAATTCCTTAATATCTTCCAGCGGCGTATTTTTATGAATTTTCATATTATCTACTCACTTTATCCATATTGAGTTAATGTCGATGAAACCTCTGCTGCAACTGAATCAATGCATTAACTAACTTATAAGCCAGAAGTATTACAGGCAGATTTCAGAATCTTGTAAATTGTATTATTTGTTGAAATGCCAAAATCTCAGCAGCTGGATTTCAATAAACTTCCCCTACAGCGCTCTGTATGGACAAGCTCTCTTCTACAAATTGACGAAGGAATTATTGAGATCAGGAATTGATTATATGGTTGATTTTTGGCACAAAAATCAGGCTTATGTACCAAGGCAATAAGATAAATTGCTTTTAGCTGCGCTCAGCTAAAAGTCTAATGCTTTTTCTTAACCCACTCATTACAGGTAGCACAAATACAGGAAATGATTTCTTCAATATTCTGTTCTACATCTTCACAAGCTTCATTTTTAAAAGGTACTTTCAGCCAGTGATTTGTGTATAAATCTTTATATGGTTGAAATTCAAGGTATTCAATTCTCCCTTTTTTCTCCTTCACTTTAAGAAATCTTTTCTCAGCATCAATAGGCATTGAGCGTTCTTTTAAATCACGAATACCTAAAGTAAGTTCAATGTCTTCTTTAAGATACTTGGGGTGCTTCATATGTTCATATAGAATAATTGTTTCTTGTTTGCTGCCTTTTTCCCATGCTATGCGTAATGAAGCTACTAAATAATCAAAACTATCTCCATCAATTATCTCTTCTTGAAGCAATCGTAATTCATCCTTAATACTTGTATGCAGGTTGGTAGCCGTATTATTGTCGATATAATTAGCAAACTGAAACAAAACATCTTCTATTAAAGGATAGACCACATCTTTTGAAATATTATGTTTTATCAAGCATGATTTAATCGTTAGTGAAAGAGCTGCCAGACTCTTTGCTTCAATATTTACTTTCGTTTCAGTTTTCATCATGTATCCAGAACAAATTCAGGAATAACTTTTCCACGGAAATCAGATTTCGACTGGTGGGTATTTTCCAAAACCATAATATTTCCACCTGCTTTTAGAAAATCTTCAATTTCTGCTGCTATTTTTAAACGATTTTTCTCTCTGTCAGTTAATCTATAATCATCAAAATTCTTGAAGTATTCTATATTCATTCACATATTCCTTCAGTTTCCAAGTAGGAACTATAGTAATTTATTAAAATTACATTTATATGAAAACTAAAAACGCATGATAAATGGCCACCGGGAATACTCACTGGCAATCACTGGAACATCCAACAAAATTTGACACCTTTTTCTCAATATGACATTCAACCAGTCTATGGTTATTATCTTGATGATGAATTCGTATTAAGTTGTTGGTAGAGGGGAGCCCACATAAGCGGGTATTGTCTGATGAAATTTTTTGAAATCCTGGAATGGATGACCCAGTGATTTCTGATTTTCTGCCTATGGCATAGCAGGTTGCAGACTATTAAAAAGCTCGAACCGCACGCACCAACCTGTCAGCTAGTTTGTATACTTGAGACTGTGATCCATCAAAAAAATTTTGTCCCCATGCATAGTTAAGATCATTATCTGAAGAGCTCCAGTATTGCCCCGACGTAAGACCAGCCAGCCCATTCAGGTATAAATTAACATATATCGAATTCAGTTCGTCTTGTGAAGGTAAGAACCAATCATCAAAGCCATTCAACTCATAAGAATCTATCAAATCAAAAGCTGTTGTTCTCAATACATTAGTGGTGTTCTGTGCCCCATCACCAATAGCAAAGCCTGATCCACATGACCATGTGCACCCCCATAAAGTCGAACCCTGATCGACAGGAGCAGCTTCAAAGCCATTAAGACCTCCATTTGAAGTATGGAACACAAAGCCCCCGGCTGGCCCTCTGTCTCCTACATTGTAAGGGCCATCATTAATGGTACCGTCACAGTTATTATCTACTGCATCATTAACATCGGTTTCACCCGGGTTTATCGCGCTATTGTTATCATCACAATCAGTATTATCCTGAAGATAATCGCCAGGTTGTTGACTGGCTTTTTTGGAGATAGCAGGATCACCATATCCATCACCATCAAAGTCGTAATACCAGGTTGATTCAGCAGGTGTCGGTACAGTATCTTCTGGAACACAAGCTATAGTATTCAGGACAATTAAGAGGACTGATACTGATCGGATGCTATTTATGGTTTTGATCATTGTTTTCAGGTAACACAAGTCTTGACTAGTAATATGAGCAAACCATGCTATCACAAATAATATTAATTCCATATCAAATCTATTGTGCAGTGTCAGGCCTCCCATTTCCCACAGCTGCTATGAAGCGGTTACCTGCTACAGGGTTGGCTCAATAGGTCCAAGCACCAAACAGCCAACACAAAAAAACATACTACGCCAACTCCCCCACCTTACCAAAAAACCAAGCGATCGCCTTACGCGGCAGCAATCGGGTTACCAAAGCCAATAATTTATATTCAACACCCGGTATAACGATTGGCTTACTGCGCTTTTCAAGTTCTTGTAACGAGACACGTATGACAAATTCCGGGGAACGGGAAAAAATATCCATCAGGTTTTTCTTGTCAAAATTTCCCACACGATTTAGAAACTCGGTTTTGGTGACGCCGGGACATAAACCCTGAACATAAACACCACTCTTGCGTTGCTGGTACCAGAGTGATTCTGAAAAAGAGGCAATAAATGATTTGGTTGCACAGTAGGTCGGCTGTATTGGAGTCACAAAAAAATTGGTAATTGATGACAGATTAATTAATGCGCCGCCACTTTTAGCATTTTTCAAATACGCATGCGACAAAACCATTACTGCCTGACAATTCACCGCCAGAATTTTCTCCTCATCTTCAATTTTGGCCTGATCAAATTCTCCAAAATTACTATAACCTGCATTATTTACCAGCAAATCATATTGCCCGTCTTGCAGGCGATTGGCGCAACGGCCAACACCTGTGTCTTGCCCAAGGTCTGCTACCAGATAATCGTGGGTACTGCCTGGCAACTCTTCCATGAGCTCTTGCAAGCGGGCTTCATTTCTCGCTACCGCCGTAATCGCATACCCCTTGGCGGCTAACTGTCTGGAAAATTCACGCCCCAAACCCTCACTTGCCCCGGTAACAAAAGCCTTCTTATTTGTCATGCAAACCTGCTCTCTTTCTGATAATCATCTTTAATTTTACAGCAATGTAAGATTAATTTAATATGACAAGCATGTAAAGTAAAAGTTTTCATCGCTCACAATGGTATAATAAGCTTTTAAAGATAAGGAATCCCATGAGCAAAGCCGCAGAAATTGCCGATGGCCGTACAAAAAAGCGCCCCGGGCTTGAAGAACAAAAGCGCATTATCGCCGATGCGGCTGTTGAATTGTTTATTGAACATGGCTCCCGTGCAATCTCTATTTCACAAATTTGCGACAGAGCCTCAGTATCTCGCCCTACATTTTATCGCTGCTTTAAAGACAAGGATGAATTGATCTACAACCTTTATCAGGACTCTGTGAATACCAATGTTCAGGATATCATGCTGAATGGCCTAAACTCATCAACAAGCCTTGATGAAGCCTGGCTTCGCAATGCACTTGATGAGTTATTTGAATCTATTTTTCAACGCCCCAAGTTGGCTGAACTGGTATTTATCGAATCTAACGATTCTGGCTCACCGGCATTTACTATTGTTGATATGGCTTTTGAACATGCCGCCGACGTAATGGAAAATTACATGGTTAAATCTACCGGCAAAAAACCATCACGGGTATTGTTAAAATCAGTATTAGCCGCCAACCAGTGGATAGCACATGACGCAATTAGAAAAGGGCTGAGTGATAACGTTAAACAGGAAGCCAAAGATGCCTCATGGGATTTGATTAGATCTTTAGTAAAGATTAAACCCTGATACCAACTCTGTAGGTCGGGATCTATCCCAACAAATGCAAGATAAATATGCATGACCATCAGCTTAGTCACAACATATCATGTCGGGATAAATCCCGACCTACAACAAGAGTATTTTAAGAATAATGAACAACTTTAACGCAAGCTCCACTACTGATGAAGTTCTTGAAAACATCGACCTCACCGGAAAATTTGCCGTCGTCACTGGTGCCTCCAGTGGACTAGGCCTTGAAACCTGCCGCGCACTGGCAAGCGTAGGCGCTGAAGTGGTAATGGTGGCACGTCGAGAAGATGTACTTAAAGCTGCCAAACAAACCGTTCTTGAATCCATTCCTTTAGCTAAGTTGTCAACACTGGTTCTCGATCTTGCTGACCTTAACAGTGTACGAGCTGCTGCTTCAACATTGTTGCGTCGCATTTCACGCATCGATATTCTGGTAAATAACGCCGGTATTATGGCTTGTGAAGAAACCTACAGCGCAGAAGGTTGTGAAATGCAATTTGCCACCAACCATATAGGCCACTTTCTGTTTAGCTGCCTGCTGATGCCTGCTCTTGTCGCTGAAGGCTCTTCGCGCGTGGTTACCCTAAGTTCTGGCGGACATAAATACTCTCCTGTTGATTTTGATGATCTCAATTTTGACAACAAACCTTATGACAAATGGCTGGCTTATGGTCAGGCAAAAACAGCCAATGCACTTTTTGCTGTAGAATTTGGCCGCCGACTGCAAAGAAGAGGCGTACGCTCTTTTGCTGTACATCCCGGCGTAATTATTACCGACCTTGGTCGCCACCTGACTGACGCCGACATTCAACAAATGATGGAAGAAGCAGAAACGAATGGCCTTACCGTTGATTACAAAAGTATTCCCCAGGGTGCCGCCACTTCTGTATGGGCAGCAACCAGCGCTGAACTGGCAGACAAGAATGGACTCTATCTGGAAGATTGCCAGATTGCCAAAGAGGTAACACCAGAGAATGCCAGCTCAGGTTATCTGGCTTATGCTATTGACCCTGAGCAAGCCAAACGTTTATGGGAAGTTTCCGAGAAGATTGTAGGGCAAGTATTCGATCTCTAACAACTGTCATCTCGAGCGCAGTCGAGAGATCTCCACAAATATCGCGATACAACCACAAGATCTCCCGGCTACGCTCGAGATGACAATGTATAGTCAAAAAAAAGAGGCCCTAGAGCCTCTTTTTCAGATCTATAGCAATCAATTATTGCTGTACACAATAGAGCCTGTTCAAAGTTGCACAGGAATTATTTGTAACACCTGTCCACTGGGACGCAGGAGTTGACCACTGACCAACATAGCCATTATAGGTATGGGTAATTGTCCACCCATAACAACTATAGTTAGGATCACTTGTTACCGGCGTACCTGCCTGAGTAGTATTTGTCCATACATATTGTGTTGCCCCAAACTGATGAGTGGTTGCATTTTGACCATGCTCATCCTTATTTATCGGTGCAGCCAAGCTACCATCAACAAGGTCACCCCAGTTATTCGCCACCAGGGTAGTATCGTCCGGAAGGTAATAAGGTACTGAACTTTGCGTAAAGCGATTTACCGGATGTGTGTGGCTTGTCGCTGAAAACTGTGCTGTCGATAACCACGCCTTATATTTCCCTTTTGGTAATACGGTAGAGCTATCAGCATATGATTGACAGATAGCATCAGCACCTGCCAAACCACCCATATTTCCTGTATGACCATGCGAGGTGACAAAAATATACTTCTTGGTATCAGCAGTACAATAGGAAGGCAGGCTAGCAGGATCAAGACGTTTATACATGGCGCAGATATCTGCTTCTGTAGCATCAACATCGCTGTTAGTTGTATCAATCTCGGATGCTAGATCACTAAAATTGGTATTTACTTCATCCGCATCAGCAACATCACCATTGGTAAACGTATGCGTTACCGTTACACCCGCTACGGCAAATACAGAAGAAGCCATCAGGCTCAGGCCCAAGCCTAAAATCGATTGTTTTAAAGTCTTATTCATTGGTTTTCTTTCCTTTATTTTTAAATTTTTATTTACGGCTGAGCGGTGAACTTCATCGTTCCCCATTTTCCTGTTCCGAAGTCATTGGAAGCCTGAGCACCACCGCCACTGATAGTAAATTCACTCATTAACAACGTTGCTGGTGCCGCACTCAAAATACCGGCATCGGTAATTGTTATCGAACAATCGCTATAGGTTCCATCGGCCAGCGTATTAAGCGTAATGGTGATATCACCACGCTTCTCAACATATGTGGTACTCGAAGAACAGCTCCCGCCGTAGGTCAGCGGTCCAAATACTTCGGTATGAAAAGTATACTGTGGTGTTGCGGAAGATGAGGTGCCAATAGGCGTTACCTCCCACAACGTCGGAGGCACACAAGCTATCATGGCACATGATAACGCTGTGATGGATAAAGTTCTCTTCATAGGAGTAAAGTCCTGTTTTTCTAAATATGCATGAATCCTGTCCCGGCAAAAAATGTGAACCTTGCCCGAACCCTACGTGACAAAAGTCACATTACGAATTTAGTATATGTTAAGTACTCACTGGTAATAAAGAATATTTATTTATAAAAACACATATATATCTATATTTTTGCTATAGAACCAATCAATGAACCAGCAGCTGATAGCTTTGTAGTTATAATTACGCTAATAAACTATCTTTTTTCTATTTATTAACTTTTGTTCATATAAAGCTGTTTTAAGCCTATACATCTGCCTATAACCCTGAAGTAGACTGGACAACCTTTGGATATACTAATAAAAACAAATACTTAACTACGCACCTCATTACAAACTACAAATACTACATAAAAAACACTATTTGATTTTTTGTATCAAAAACTACAAAGACTACACTTGACGGAATAATGTAGCTTTTGTATAGTGTGTGACATTGAAAGAGAAAGTAATCCTTAAACCAAACAGAGGGCTTTATTATGGATAACTGGATGATTGAACTTGAAAACGAAATTGGTACCGAATCAGCTCAATTCGTATTGAGTGTTCTAGCTATCACTATCACTGTTGCAACTATAGTTATTGGTAACTGGAATATTTTTGTATCATAGTCAGATGAAATAATTAATTGGTGAGATGATTTGAAGATAAAATCTATTCTTGAGGCTGCAATTACACTGCCCAAAACCCAGGAGCAGATATTAGATGCTGCCGTTGATTGTGTAAGACGCTGGGGTCTGGATAGAGTCTCTTTAAACGATATTGCCAATGAGGCACGTGTTGCCCGATCAACAATTTATAAATACTACAAGAATTGTGATGAAGTCATACAATCATCACTTCTACGATCGGCTTATAACTTCAGCGAAAAATTGTTTGCTCACGTAGACACATTTAAGACACCTGAAGAGAGAACTATTGAGGGCATTATATTCAGTCTCAAAACCCTGCCCGATGAACCCTCTTTTAAATTACTCTCCAGTTCGACGCTCACCCATATGGTACATGACATCGCACTCAAAACTCACGATGGTGAAGATCTGGGCATCACACTCTTCAAAACCATCATACTGGCAGAAGATGGCCAGTATTCAGATGATCAACTTCAGGAGCTATCTGAATTTACCATCCGATTTATGTTGTCTCTATTGACCATGGAATCTCCCAAGGAACGAACAGAAGATGAAATGCGTGGATTTATTGCTCGCAGTATTTTCCCTGTTATCGGGTTTACCGTTCCTGCAGAATATCAAATTTATTAGTAACTATTCGCGGCCGGAAGCCCGCTCCTGCAGGTTATTGAACTTACGCTGATACCGGCCCAGCATACTGGCATTTCCCAACACACCTCCCTGATGAATATATAACACGGTCGAGCCTTGCATCTTGCCGCTATTCATTATATCTAACAGGTTAATCCATGCCAAAGGATCGTAGAGCAATTCAAATTCAACTCCTGTCTCTTGATTCAGTTCTTGCCATATCTGGTAAAACTCCGGATACAGCTTTCCAAAATGATATTTCTTTTTAGAAGACATGACTGTCGGGTAATTTTCAGTGTCGTCTGTTAACTCTGCAAACTGCTGCAATAAATAGTTGTCTCCACCGACACAGGCACAGGTCAGTACTTCAAATGGCAAGTTCTTCTGCAAAAATAAGGCTGTAGTACCTGTACCGGAGGGTAATACTACTTTCAGATTTTCAGGCTTATATTGTTGCGCCCAATCAAGAATTTCCCGGGCCAATATCTTTACACCAACTTCTGCCTCTTTACATCGACCTCCTTCGGGCAAAAATATTGCGTACTTCTCAACTGATAATACCTGTTTCTCTATATAATCGATGACAGCTATATCAGGTTCAATCTCACTCACTGCAATTATATTTGCATTGTTTTCTAACGCTGCCAGATAGTTACCACAAGGATTTTCCTTTAACCACGAAGGAATATGGTCTACATAAAAATCGAGTTGCCAGCTTTTTAATTTGGCCAGTGCTGATAATGAATACAATGAATTAGCCTGCGGTGAACCGTGACCAATAATTTTATTCATACCGGAAAAGTCCTGCTGCAAGGCAAAAGTAAATTTACGTGCTTTATTACCCGAAAACTCAGGATGAAGCAGGTCATCTCTTTTCAGGTAAAAATCAAAACCGCGAAAAGACAGGCTTTGTATTGGCGATGCCGAAAGTTTCATATCAGTAAATTATACACTCCTCAGAATGCTCCATTATATCTATCAATCATTGTTTATAAATAATAGTTATAAGCGATCAAATTAATTAGTCTTATAAACTTTTCTTTAACAACTATAATTTTTATATGTAATCTATTTCATCAACACAACCGGGAACAGGAGGTTCGTTTATGAAACGTTTATATTACCTCACCGATAGCATCGAATTTGCCCATAAAATTTCTGATACTGTTCACCAACAAGGCATTAGCAACTGGCATTTTCATATTATGAGCAAAAACAAGGATGACTTGAAAAACCATCACCTGCATCGATCCAACTTTTTCATTCATGAACGTGACTGTATGCGTATTGCAGAACGAGGTGCCATTATTGGCCTCTTGGTCGGGTTTCTTTTTACACTTTGGCTAGTTGGTAATGCTGCTGATATTCCTTCAGGCACACTTTTATGGATAATCGCCGCCATGACTTTTGTCAGCGCCACTATCGGCGCACTTGGTGTTGCCTTCGGTTTACTCTATGGTCTGGCATTTGAGAATGTAAAAGTAAGACGATTTCACAAGCAATTGGAAGATGGCCAATATCTGCTAATGATTGATGTTAGAAAAGAAGATGCTGAAGATATAAGAAACTGTATCTCAGTCATTCATGGATCTTACAAAGCTGGCGAAGACTATACCTTGATATCACCGTTTCAAACGGCATGATACGTTTATCGCTAACGACAAGCTTTTTTATCACCCTGTAAGCCGGAGGAGTGCTTGAGTCTGAGTCATCCAACATCCGGGATGTCTGCTGATGCTGCCAACCATACACCACCAACAAACTCAAACCCTGATATAAAAACTCACATTGCCAAGCCTTTACGGGCCAAAAAAATCGTATGCTGATACTTCTTGCCCGGGTGGGCTTTTACTGTTTTCATCGAAACATTAAACCGGCATTTCTTCAGGCGAATCAGGAATAACGGATCAGGCCCTGCTGACCATATCGCCAGCATGCCTTCGGGGCCAAGTGTTTTATAGGCTGCCTGCAATCCTTCCAGCGAATAGAGCCACTGATTGTCTGAATGGGTAAGGCCTGCCGGGCCATTATCTACATCGAGAAGTATGACATCGAACGTAGAGTTATCGTTAATCAGTAGTTCAGCTATATCGCCTTGATGAACATGCACGCGGGCATCCTGTAGTGGGCGCCCTGCACACTCACCCAAAGCCCCGTGATTCCATTTAACGACAGCAGGTATCAGTTCTGCCACGGTGACCTGGGCTGTTGATGAAACGGCTCGCAACGTCGCTGCCAGTGTAAATCCCATTCCCAAGCCACCTACCAACACCCGGGAATTTTCAACCGTTTTCAGGTGGGCGCAACCAAGCTCGGCCAGAGCCTCCTCTGAACCATACATTTTGCTGCTCATCAATTCATCGTTCTTGCCGGATATGCAAATGGAGAATTCATCATCACGCTGTTCCAATGTCAGCGTTGAATTGCTGTTAGGTATAGCTGTTGTATCCAGTAATTTCCACTTGTTCATTGAGGCTCAATAGTATGATATAAGTATTTCAAGGGAAGCCCTGAATAATGGCAGTAATATTAAACGCTTTTATATGTCGTTAGAATAAAAAAGGCCGCTAAAAAGCGGCCTTTTTAAACAAACGTTACACTCAGACTTTTGGACCCGCAGCAATAATATTGTCAGATACTTCAAACTGGACAATGTTTTCCTGAAACAATGTGGCCAGTGTTGATGCTTGCTCATCATAGGCAGCCTTGTCAGACCAGCCTTCACGTGGGTTAACATACTTCTGGTCAACACCCGGAATTGCTTTAGGAATATCAAGATTAAGAATATCAAGATGCTCGGTTTCAACATCAGACAATTCGCCATTCTGGATCGCTGCAACAACAGCACGTGTTACAGGAATCGGAAAACGTTTGCCTTCGCCGCCAGGTGCACCTGAGCCACCAGCCCAGCCGGTATTTACCAGATAAACCTTGCTACCAAAGTCTTCAACACGCTTCATTAACAGATCAGCATACTCACGTGCAGGACGTGGCATAAAGGGCGCACCAAAACAGGTAGAGAATGTTGGATGTATGCCAGCTTCTGCACCCAGCTCAGTTGAACCAACACGTGCGGTATAACCACTCAAAAAGTGAAATGCAGCTGCTTCTTTTGAAAGAATCGATACCGGAGGCAGTACACCTGAAACATCACAGGTCAGGAAGATAACAACACCGGGTTCGCCACCGACATTTTCAGGGGAGCGTTTTTCAATATGCTCAAGCGGATAGCAGCAACGGCCATTTTCCGTCAAAGATGTGTCGTCATAATCAGCATGACGATGATTGTCGACCACAACATTTTCTACAATCGCGCCAAAACGAATGGCATCCCAGATAACAGGCTCATTTTGCTGGCTCAGGTTGATGGTTTTTGCATAGCAACCACCTTCAATATTAAATACAGAGCCTTTGG
>CBDUPD010000034.1:0-11041 GCA_965368985.1 uncultured Spongiibacteraceae bacterium
AGAAAACATAAGCCCAGTTTTCAGTACGCGATGGACGAGTATCAATACGCGTCAACATAACTTCTTCACGCTCAAATGACTCTAACAACCGATAAAGAGCACCGGGCTTATTGCGTGTTGATACAATAATTGACGTTTTATCTTCGCCACTTGGTGCAACATGCTCTTTGCCAATAATCAAAAAACGTGTCGTGTTTTTTGACATATCCTGAACATTTTCAGCAATACGCGACAAGCCATACAGGTCACTTGCCATCTCACCCGCAACTGCAGCAATACTCGGATCATCAGCGGCCATACGTGCCGCTTTGGCATTACTGCTAACAGCTTCACGCTCAATATTAGGCCAGTTATTATCTAACCAGTTTCTTGATTGAGCCAAAGCTTGCTGATGAGCACAGATTTTTTTAATACTATCTTTGGTTGCCTGAGAGTTAACCAAAAGGTGCAAATTAATCGGCAACTCTACCTCACCGCAAATTTGAACATCAGACTGAATAAAGTTATCCAGTGTATGATTTACCATACCTTCTGTGGAATTTTCGACTGGCACAATACCGTAAACAACATCACCTGATTCAACCTGGGAAAATACCTGATCAATAGAATCAACTGACTTGGCCAGCACCGCATGACCAAAGTGTTTGATGGCTGCGGAATGGGTAAATGTACCTTCTGGGCCCAAATACGCAACTGATAGCGGCTTTTCAAGAGCAAGGCAGGCCGACATAATTTCACGAAAGATATGAGCAACTGTATCATCAGCCAATGGCCCCTGATTACGGTCTTTCACTTTACGTAATACCTGAGCCTCTCTTTCAGGCCGATAAAAACTTGCATCAGCCTGAGCTTCTTCAGGCATATCACGTAACTTTACATCAGCAACTTGCTGGGCAAGCCGGGCTCGTAAATTCAGTTTTTCATGAATACTGCCGTCTAGTGCATCAATCTGCTGACGTAAGTCATCAAGTGTTATTTTTTTATCACCCATTCGCTTGTGCAAAGCCTTTCATAAATTCAATCAAGTCATCAACCGCCTGTTCAGTAACTGCGTTGTAAATACTTGCACGCATTCCACCCACACTACGATGACCCTTCAGGTTTAACAGCCCAGCTTCATCAGCCTGAGTCAAGAATGTTTTATCAAGCTCTGCACTTGCCAGAGTAAAAGGCACATTCATTAAAGAGCGCGATGCAATTTCAACCGGGTTTGCATAAAAACCACTATTATCAATATAAGCATAAAGCTTTTCTGCTTTACGACGATTAATTTTTTCTATTGTAGCAACGCCACCCTGAGCCTTTAACCACTTAAAAACAAGACCTGCAAGATAAATAGAATAGGTTGGTGGCGTATTATACATACTGTCATTATCAGCGGCTGTTTTCCAATCAAGCATGGTTGGTGTAGATGCTTGCGCCTTACCTAACAGGTCTTTACGAACAATAACCAATGTTAAACCGGCGGGACCAATATTTTTTTGCGCACCTGCGTAGATCACACCAAAATCATTCACGTTTATCTCACGCGAAAGAATGGTTGAAGACATATCAGCAGCAAGAGGTACTTTTACATCGGGTGTCCAGAAAAATTCAACTCCACCAATGGTTTCGTTTGGTGTGTAATGAAGATAAGCTGCATTCTCATTTAAATTCCAGCTATCAAAAGCTGGAATATTTGAAAAATTAGCCTCTTCTGAACTTGCAACAACATTGACATCACAATAACGCTTGGCTTCTTTAATCGCTTTTTTAGACCACTGCCCGGTATTTACATAATCAGCAGTTCCAGCATCGCCTAACAAATTAAGAGGAACCGCTGAAAACTGCGAGCTGGCACCACCTTGCAAGAAAAGCACCGCATAATCATCTGAAACACCCAGAAGCTCACGTAAATCTGCCTCTGCAGCCTCAGCAATACTTACAATTTCTGAACTACGGTGACTCATTTCCATCACCGACAAACCACTACCTTGAAAGTCAAGCATCTCTTGTTGTGCCTGTTCTAACACCTCTAGAGGAAGTGCTGCAGGACCTGCGCAAAAATTGTGTACTCGTGCCATTATCTATCTTGCCTCTTTAATTAACTATCCAGCTTTTAAATTTAAATCTGACTTACTCTTCAGGTGAACCAGCTTCTTCAGTACCATTGGACTCATCAGTCTCTTCTGGCTCTGCTATACGCTCAACACCTACCAGAGATTCATCATCTGCCACCTTGATCAAACGCACACCCTGGGTATTTCTACCAAGAATCGAGATTTCATCAGTACGTGTACGCACCAATGTACCCTGATCGCTGATCAACATAATCTCATCACCATCAAATACCTGCACAGCACCAACCAGCAACCCGTTTCGGTCACTGCACTGCATACCGATAACACCTTGTCCGCCACGACCTTTCGCAGGGAAGTCAGTCACCTCAGTACGCTTACCAAATCCGTTTTCACTAACAGTTAGTACTTTACCGCCCTCTTGAGGGATAATAAGTGAAATAACCTTATGCTCTGGCGCCATTTTGATACCACGAACACCACGAGACGTACGCCCCATTGAACGTATAGCAGCCTCATTACAGCGCGTTACCTTACCTGAACTCGACGCCAGAAGAATATCATTTGTACCATCAGTAATGGCCGTACCAACTAATACATCTCCTTCATCCAGAGCAATGGCTCTTAGACCAACACTACGCTGACGAGAAAAAGCCGGTAGAGGTGTCTTCTTAACAACACCATTTTGAGTTGCCATCATCACAAATTTGTCTTCATCGTAATCTTTAACAACCAGGAACGATGTCATTCTTTCTCCCTCATCAAGAGGCAGTAAATTAACCATTGGACGACCACGAGCCTGGCGAGAAGCAACAGGAATTTGATAAGGTTTGATCCAGTACACTTTACCTGCGTTAGTGAAACACAGTAAGGTATCATGCGTATTGGCAATTAATAGATGCTCAACAAAATCTTCATCTTTAACAGCTGTTGCTGACTTACCCTTACCGCCACGACGTTGCGCCTGATAATCTTCAAGTGGCTGTGTTTTGGCATAACCACCATGGGAAATCGTCACAACACGATCTTCTTCAGTAATCAGGTCTTCAACTGTCAGATCAAGCTGAGAAGCAGTAATTTCAGTACGACGAGGGTCGTTATACTCTTCTTTAATCGCCTCAAGCTCTTCACGAATAACTGCTAGCAAACGATCAGCACTACCTAATATTTCAAGGTATTCAGCAATTTGCTCAAGCTTTTCCTGATACTCAGACAATAATTTATCATGCTCAAGGCCAGTTAATTTCTGCAAACGCATATCAAGAATATTTTGCGCCTGAACAGGAGACAGATAATACTTTCCATCCCGAAAGCCAAACTCATCACCTAAATCATCCGGACGACAAGCTCCCTCACCCGCACGCTCAAGCATGGCTAACACACCAGCAGTTTCCCAACCGGTATTAATCAGGTTTTCTCTGGCTTCTGCTGTAGTTTGTGATGCCTTGATCAAGGTAATAACAGGGTCAATATTAGCAATCGCAACAGCCAAACCTTCGAGAATGTGTCCACGTTCACGCGCCTTACGCAACAAGTAAACCGTACGACGAGTAACAACCTCACGACGATGTCGTATAAATGCTTCAAGCAGCTCTTTAAGATTCAGAATCTTTGGCTGGCCATCAACAAGTGCAACAACATTAATACCAAATACACTTTGAAGTTGTGTTTGTGAATAGAGGTTATTCAGCAAAACTTCACCAGACTCACCACGTTTCAGTTCAATAACAACTCGCAAACCGTCTTTATCAGACTCATCACGCAGGCCATCAGGAGATATACCTTCTATTTTCTTCTCTTTTACCAGTTCAGCAATTTTTTCGATTAAACGCGCCTTATTCAACTGATAAGGTAGCTCAGTGATGATAATGGTTTCTCTGGTGGTTTTTTCATTGACTTCAATCGTAGCTCTGGCTCGCATATAGATACGACCACGGCCCGTACGGTAAGCCTGAATAATACCTGCCCGACCATTAATAATACCTGCGGTAGGGAAATCAGGACCCGGAATATGATCCATCAACTCATCAATGCTGATATGCGGGTTATCCAGCAAGGCCAAACAGCCACTGATAACCTCTCCCAGATTATGAGGAGGAATATTGGTTGCCATACCTACAGCGATACCTGATGAGCCATTGACCAACAGGGTAGGAATCTTTGTTGGCATGACTTCAGGGATTTGCTCAGTACCATCATAGTTTGGTACGTAATCTACGGTTTCTTTATCAAGATCAGCCAGAATCTCATGAGTAATCTTGCGCATACGTATTTCGGTGTAACGCATAGCAGCCGCAGAATCGCCATCTACCGAGCCAAAATTACCCTGGCCATCTACCAGCATATAGCGCATCGAAAATGGCTGGGCGAGACGTACAATCGCATCATAAACGGCTGTATCACCATGTGGATGGTATTTACCGATAACATCACCAACAACACGGGCAGATTTTTTATAGGCTTTATTCCAGTCATTGCCCAATACTTCCATGGCAAACAACACTCGACGATGCACAGGCTTTAAACCATCACGAACATCAGGTAGCGCCCTACCAACAATTACACTCATGGCGTAATCAAGGTAAGATTGTTTGAGCTCATCTTCTATATTGACCGGTAGTACTTCTTTGGCTAAATCACTCATAGGTGAAAGGTATTCCTTTTATTATTTGAGCCTACCCCTGACCGTCCAAAAAGCACTTGAACAGGGGCATAAAAATAAGCGCGTATCATATCATAGAGAACACTCGTAACTCTAATGAATATCACTCTTTAACCACCTTTATTGCACAAACATTTTCCTCCCTGCCTATGCCCAATCCATATTGAGCGATATACTATGCAACCTTTAAGAAAGAGCAGCTTATGGAACAAGTCGATACACTCATAAAAGCGGGATGGATAATCACTGTAGACAGTGAATCTTCAATACTTGAAAACCATTCAATTGCTATCAATAACGGCAAGATTGTCGCCCTGTTCAGCAGCGATGAGAGTAATTATTCAGCAAACGAAGTCGTAGACCTCAGCCAACACGTTGTTATGCCTGGCCTTATAAACGCGCACGGCCACGCATCAATGACTCTTTTTCGGGGTATGGCCGATGATTTTGAACTTATGACATGGCTGCAGGAATATATCTGGCCTGCAGAGCAGCAATTTGTAAACGCAAAGTTTGTCGAAGATGGCACCACCCTGGCTATTGCCGAGATGATTCGCTCAGGCACCACTTGTTTTAGCGATATGTACTTCTTCCCCGAAATTGCTGCCAAAACCGCCGAAAACATCGGCATCAGAGCCCAGCTTTCATTTCCGATCTTTGATATGCCCAGTAATTGGGGAAGCGGAGTGGATGAATACCTGCAAAAAGGCACACAGACCATGGAGCAATTTAAAGACTCTGAACTTATCCAGATTGCCTTTGGCCCCCACGCACCCTATACCCTGAGTGATGACTCACTGCAAAAAGTAGCCCGGTTCGCCAACAAACACCCTGGTGCCAATGTACAAATGCATTTACATGAAACAGCTTTTGAAGTTGATACTGCATCAACCGAAAACGGTAAACGCCCCATTCAACGTATTGCTGCGACCGGACTGATAAACTCAAATTTTCAAGCCGTACACATGACAGCACTTAACGATGAAGATATTCAAACCATCAAGGATAGCGGCGCCCATATTATTCACTGCCCTGAATCCAACCTGAAGCTGGCTTCCGGATTCTGCCCGGTGCAACAATGTATTGATGCGGGCATAAATGTCGCTCTGGGCACAGATGGCGCTGCCAGCAATAATGACCTCGACATGTTCAGCGAAATGCGAACAGCAGCAATGCTGGCAAAAGCCGTTTCAGGCGATGCCACAGCACTGAATGCCGATGAGGCAATTAAAATGGCAACCATTAATGGTGCCAGAGCTCTTGGCATTGATGATAAAACCGGCAGCATTGAAGTTGGCAAATCAGCCGATATTATTGCACTCGATTTTTCAGGCATTGAACAACAACCCATGTACCACCCTGTATCACATATTGTTTACACCAATGCTGGTAACAAGGTTAGTCATAGCTGGGTCATGGGCAAACCGCTTTTAACCAACTTCAAGTTAACCGGGATCGACACAAAAGAATGTATTGCCAATGCAAAACACTGGCAACACCAATTACAAACACTTTCAGACAAATAAACGAGTAAATTTGATGAGCAGCCAAAGCACCAATATCGATAAAAGTGAAATTGCCAAGTTCGAGGCACTAGCCAGCCGATGGTGGGATCGCAATGGTGAAATGAAAGCACTGCATGACATCAACCCACTGAGAGCCAACTATATTGATGAACTTGCAAAAGTTGCAGGCAAAACCCTGCTTGATATCGGTTGTGGAGCAGGTATATTGTCAGAGGCCATGGCACGAAGAGGTGCTGTAGTTACAGCTATTGATGCCGGTCTCGAACCTCTAAAGGTAGCCAAACTGCACTTGCATGAATCTAACCTTGACATCGAGTATCAGCAAAGCACTGCTGAAGAGTATGCCGCAAAATATCCTAACGGATTTGATATTGTCACCTGCATGGAGATGCTTGAACACGTACCGGAACCAGCATCCGTCATTAAAGCCTGTGCCGACCTATGCAAACCCGGAGGCGACCTGTTTTTCTCCACCATCAACCGTAATGCAAAATCCTACCTAATGGCCATTCTGGGCGCAGAATATGTTCTGAATCTTGTACCTAAAGGCACCCATTGTTACGACAAATTGATTCGTCCCTCAGAGTTATCACAATGGGTCAGAGAAGCAAACCTGCTTCCCAATGATATTGCAGGCATGGAATACAACCCCATCACCAAACAATACCGACTAAGTGATAACGCTGATGTTAATTATCTTATGCACGTCACCAAACCCAAAAAGCAATAAGCGCTGATGATATATAAACACGCAATACTTTTCGATCTGGATGGCACGCTGGTTGATACCGCTGCAGATTTTGTCTCTGTAGTAAATCACATGCGCAACATTGACAGCATGCCCCCACTACCCGATGACATCATCCGCAGCACCGTATCTGATGGCGCAAGAGCACTCATCACACTGGCCTATCAACTGGAAGAAAACGACAACGGCTTTGAAGATAAACGACAATGGCTACTCGACCTATATGAAGAGGAGCTGGGCAAGAATGCAGGCCTCTTCAATGGCTTTAAAGAATTACTGGCACACCTTGAAGAAAACAACGTTGCCTGGGGCATTATTACCAACAAACCTTCCCGGTTCACCCTGCCCTTGCTTGAAATTCTGGATATAAAACCTTCAGAGGGTGTAGCTGTTTGTCCTGATCACGTATCACAAACAAAACCACACCCCGAACCACTATTATTGGCAGCAAAAAAACTAGACCTTGAACCGGCCCAATGTATTTATGTCGGTGATCACATTCGGG
Source organism: uncultured Spongiibacteraceae bacterium (assembly GCA_965368985.1). GTDB lineage: Bacteria > Pseudomonadota > Gammaproteobacteria > Pseudomonadales > DT-91 > CAZTZY01. Next base: position 7,499 of record CBDUPD010000034.1, read on the forward strand.
ATATTGAAGCCGGAAGAAATGCCGGCATGCAAACCATCGCTTGCGGTTATGGCTATATCAAAGACGATGATGACATCAACAACTGGCAAGCAGATATTATTGTTAACTCAGTGAGCGAGTTAAACCAATTCATTTCCCAACACCTTAATCTCGACTAATTACTATGTTTGAATACTCAGCAACTAAAAATCTGTTAGACGACCGCATTATCATGATAACCGGCAGCTCTGAAGGCATAGGCCGCGCTGCGGCAAAAACCTTTGCCAGTTTCGGTGCAACAGTTATTTTGCATGGTCGAAATGTAGAACGGCTTGAAAGCCTCTATGATGAGATTCTTGCCGATGGAGGAAAAGAACCCGCAATATTTCCCATTGACCTGAAAACCGCAACCTATGAAGACTTCATTGCACTGCAAAACAGTATAGGAGAAGAATTCGGTCGCCTTGATGGCCTGCTTCATAATGCAGGATTGCTAGGCAGGCGAAGCCCTATTGGCGACACACTAACCAACGACTGGCATGATGTTATGCAGGTAAATGTCAACGCGCCCTTTATGCTAACCAAAGCCATGCTACCTCTTCTTGAGCGTTCGCAAGATGCATCCATTGTGCTAACCTCATCAAGTGTCGGCAGAAAAGGTCGTGCTTTCTGGGGCAGCTACGCCGTATCAAAATTCGCTACCGAAGGCTTTATGCAAGTATTAGCTGATGAACTGGAAACAACCAGCGATATTAGGGTCAACACACTCAACCCCGGAGCCACCAATACCGCCATGCGCAGAACTGCCTACCCGGGAGAAGTACCCACTAACAACCCTGAACCCGAAACTATCATGCCGGCCTATTTATATTTAATGGGGCCCGATAGCAAAGGAGTTACAGGCCAGGCATTTGATGCCCAACCAAAGAGTTAATTAAAAATGCACTTTTCACCCAATAGCATCATCTGTAATGCACTCAAATACCCAAAACGCTTCGCGGGGCAGGCTCTCCTCATGCCAGCTTGTTTATTGCGGTTTTCCGTGCGCCACATCCTTGCTCTTGCGAAAAAATCACTATTTTTAAAATAACTCTTACTACCAAATAATATATTTAATTTAAGAAAACCGGTTAAGTCATGACAGAAAATAAGAAAGCCACACCAACTGTACCTCGTAAACTTAAAGACATTACTCAATGGGATATAGAGACCGATATCGCCATCGTCGGTTTTGGTGGAGCTGGCTCATGTGCCGCCATAGAAGCACATGACAGCGGTGCTGACGTTATAATTTTTGAGCTTGCCAGTGAAAGTGGAGGCTCAACCAGGTTATCCAGTGCTGAAGTCTATATGGGCGGCAATGGCGGCACACCACCACAACAAGCCTGCGGTTTTTATGATGACACTGAAGACATGGTGAAGTATTTAATGATGGCTGGTGGCCCACAAGCCGATGAAACCAAAGTGCGCATGTATTGTGAAAACAGCACCGCTCATTACGACTGGTTGCTTGATAAAGGCGCAAAATACAAACACAGCTTTCACGAAGAGCGCGCAGTAATGGCACTCACCGACGATTGCCTGCTGTATACCGGCAATGAAAAAGCCTGGCCTTTTGCTGAGCAAGCTAAACCCTGTCCTCGCGGCCACAACCTTCAGGTAGAAGGAGACAATGGCGGCCCGTTTTTAATGAATGCACTAACAGCACAGGTAGAAAAACGCAATATCCGGGTTGAATATGAAACACGTGTACTCACATTAATCACAGACGAGAACAATGAAGTATATGGCTGCGTTGTTCGCATGAACATGAAAGAGTACAACGTAAAAACCCGCAAAGGTGTTCTGTTATGTGCCGGCGGTTTTGTGATGAATGACGAAATGCTGCAAAAATATGCCCCTAACCTTTTAAAAGGCAATTACAAGGTTGGCAACCCTGGCGATATGGGAACAGGTATTTTAATGGGCATGGGTGTTGGTGCAGCTGCTATTAATATGAGCGAGGGTTTTATCAGCCTGCCGTTTTATCCACCGGCAAATATGACCAATGGCATTCTGGTCAATAGCCAGGGACAGCGTTTCATCAACGAAGACTGCTACCATGGCCGGGTTGGCTATCATCTTATGCAACAACTGGGTGATCGCATCTATATGATTTTTCATGCCGATGAGAATTTCAAACCACCCATGTTCCTGTTTGCTGAAATTTGCGGCACGGGAGAAACTATTGAAGAACTTGAAGAAGAACTCGATGTTCCCAAAGGCATGCTGAAACATACAATTGAATTTTATAATGCTGGCGCAGAAAAAGGTGAAGACCCATTATTCCATAAATCAGCCGATTACCTTGAGAAACTCGAACCACCTTATGCAGCTCTTGATTGCACACCCGGTAGAGGAGCCATATTTCCCTACTTCACACTGGGTGGCCTGGATACCCTGCCAACAGGAGAGGTACTGACTGCCGCCGGAACACCTGTTAAAGGACTCTATGCCGCCGGCCGAACTACCTGCGGTATACCTCGCACAGGAGCGGGTTATAGCTCAGGCATGTCAGTAGGAGACGTTACCTTCTTTGGGCGTATGGCAGGTTTACAGGCCGCAAAGGCTGAATCTCGCAAGTAAACCAGCCGTTTTAAGGATTTAGTATTGAATTAAGCCCGATAGTTTGAAAGTATGGATATCAGGCTTATTCAAATACACAAACCTGATAACAAACGGCCACAGAGATCCAATGCAAAAATACAGCAATATTCAATACGTCACAAAAACCTGTCAACTATTGGCTGCCAGCCTCATAACACTGGTTGTTTTACTGGGCAGCGGCTGTTCATCATATACAACCAATACCGACATAACATTTACATCAACGGCACTTCTCGATCAGGAGCCTGAAATTTATGTGGGGCAAATTACTGAAACACCTGACAAATTAACATTTCTGGGGTCAGTTGAAGCCTTTGTCAAAAAGCCTAATTTCTTTGATGAAAACCCAACCATCGGACAAGTAGATATTGTTCTTGCTCACCAGGCAGCCAAAATGGGAGCAGACGCAGTGATTCATGTGAAATACAAAACAGGGCTCACAGAATCACGCCTAAGTGCCACCGGGCAGGCAGTAAAAATTAATACCGTTAACTCATACAATGTAAAAAAGAGCAACGTCCAAAAGGCTCTGGAAAAATTTGGCCTTAATCCAGACATACCCACACAATCAGCTGAATCCTCAAAAGCAATAAACTCTGCTGAAAATGAAAAATTGTCTCAAATAACTCATGAGCAGAAAATCACCAATAACAAAGTCATCGCTTTAGCCAAGGCTTTAGCCAAGGCAGAAGCCAAAGCGGAAGAAAAAGAAAAAGAAGCCAAATCGACTGAAGAATTTGCACAGCTGAATGCGATGGCGGATATCGATTTGCTTAGCCATATGGTATCAAATGCTGACTATATAATGACAATTGCAAAGCAACATAATGATGAAGATATCTATAATATGTCGAAAATATTAAAACGCTTGCTTGAGCAACACCTGGAAAAACATCAAAGACAATCTCTGGGTTATTA
>CBDUPD010000035.1:0-10985 GCA_965368985.1 uncultured Spongiibacteraceae bacterium
AATTTGGCCGAAGAGTTAGATGGAGAATTGTAGAGGTAGATTTTATCTGCGAATGAAAGTTGCTTTACCTCTTTGTGGATAAAGCTGCTCACTAATCTGAATCAACAGTTTAAGGTTCGGCCTCCATCAACTGCTAAAATCTGTCCAGTGATGTACGGGGCGTCGTTTGCTAAAAATAATACCGTATTGGCTATATCTTCAGGCTGACCAGTGCATACCAGAGGTATGCGATTGAGAATAGCCTGCTGCTGTTGTTCAGTCATAGTCTGTTCTGGCCACAGTATGGCTCCGGGTGAAATACCATTTACACGTATTTCCGGACCTAACTCTTTAGCCAATGATTTTGTCATCATCGCCAATGCTGCCTTGGCAATGGAGTAAACCGGGTGGTCTTTTAAAGGTTTTTCTGCATGAATGTCGACAATATTGATAATGCAGCCTTTATTCTTTTTCAGGTTTTCTGCAAGCATCTGGCTTAGAAAGAGTGAGCCTTTAACGTTGGAATTAATCAGGTCATCCCAGTTGTCTTCAGTAATACTACCAATAGGCGTAGGATAAAAACGTGAGGCGTTATTTACCAACACATCAATTCTGCCGAACTGTTCAGTAACGTAATGTGCCAGTGTATTAATGCTGTCAATGTTGTTTAAATCAGCGGCAAAGCATTTTACAGAGTCATCCCGCAACTTATTTAGTTCAGAAGCCAGTTCTTCGGCGGGTTCTTCCGAGGAGCAGTAATGCAGTGTAATATCATATCCCGCTTTATGTAGAGTGCGAACAATCTGGGCACCTATACGTTGTGCGCCACCTGTTACCAGTGCAACTTTATTCGTCATGGTTATTGCCCTGTAGCTCTTTATTGGCTTTTTTTACTTGTGCGATTGCCTGAGTACGTTCGTTATCAATAGCCAGGCCAATCTCTTTTCCTGACAGGTTTCCAGTGTCTATGGTCTTGCTATTAATGCCCAGAGCCACCTGAGAGCATTCATTTAAAAATTCTCTTTGTGGGTAGTCATTATTTTCAAAGCCTTTTCTACCACGCATATCTGCTTCACAAGCAATAAGAAATTGCTCAAAACGTTCAGGCTTACGGTACAGGTCAAGCGATTTAAAAAGCTTTTGTATGGTAGATGGTTTAAGTTCGAATGCTCTATGGCTATGCAGATGATATTCACAAACCTGAAGAGCCAGTTCGCTGCAATCATTGGGTACTCGTAGGCGCTTGCATAGCTTCTTAACCAGTTTTACTCCAGTATGTTCGTGCGCAATATGTTTTGGCCATTTTGATTCGGGGGTGATGCCTTTACCGAGATCATGAGTCAGTGCAGCAAATCTTATAGCAGTATTCGGGCTGAGTCTGGCTGCCTGCTCAAGTACCATCAGGGTATGAATGCCGGTATCAATCTCGGGGTGGTGTTTTTCAGTTTGTGGAACACCAAACAGGCAATCAATTTCAGGAAATAACACTTTTAGTGAGTTGCATTCTCTTAAGGTTTGGAAATAAATATGAGGAGAGTCTGTCTGTAATGCTTTTTCTGTCTCTTTCCAGACGCGTTCAGGAATGAGGTGCTCAAGTTCTCCTTGATCGCTTATGGCTTTCATTAGTGCCAGAGTTTCATCGGCAATGCTAAACCCCAGTGAATGGAAGCGTGCAGCAAACCGGGCAACACGTAATACGCGTAATGGATCTTCAGTAAACGCTTGTGACACATGCCGTAGAATTCGGTTATTAATGTCATCAACACCACCATAAGGGTCAATAAGCTCACTCTCTGGTGTCTGGGCGATAGCGTTGATGGTCAGGTCTCTACGGAGAAGGTCTTCTTCAAGTGTGATGGAGGAGTCACTAATGCAGTCAAAGCCGGTGTAGCCCTTGCCAGACTTTCTTTCTGTACGTGCAAGAGCGTATTCTTCCTTGGTATCAGGGTGTAAAAATACTGGAAAGTCTTTGCCGACTTGATGGTAACCGGCATCGAGCATTGCCTGAATACTGCTGCCCACAACGACCCAGTCACGATCTGCACTCTCATGCCCCGGGCTATTCAGTAATTTGTCGCGTACAGCGCCGCCAACCAGATAAGTTTTCATTTTAATAGTGTAAACGTTTAGGGCTTAAAAAAGCTACTAGAGGTATTAGAAATAAGGGACATCATAAAATCGTGAAATTCCCGACAGATATTTAGAGTGTCGCTGAGGTTGATAAGGGAATTGATTAATCGTTTGTTCCAGGTCAGGTTTATGTTTGTAATCCGTTTTGAATTCCACGATATAGCCATTGTAGGTATAAGGTCGTGAATTGTTCTTAATGGGTTGAAACTTTCTGGGTATATAATAACGAATATCCGAGTCGATGGTTACGCGTACTTTTTGGTCTGCAGAAATATAATATTCACGCTTATAGGTGTTATGTAGTGTAGGGTTATGCCAGCGAGGGTCCATACGAATGTCGGCAGGAATATCCTTGAGTGATTTGACCAGTTTGTAAATGCTTTCAACGGATTGGGTTTTGAAATTAATAGGCGGCAGGGCATATTGCTTTTTTATACCCAAGCGGTTTCTTTTAATTTTGTACTCTATAACAGCGTTGGCAGTATCTTGTTGATCGTACCAACGCAGGCGTAGTTTTTTTCTTTGGGAAATACCTATCAAGTTATCAGAGGCATCATTAAGGTCAGGAAGATCAAAATAAATATTGTTGATAATTCTGGCAGGAAAGGGCTGATAAAAATGGGCGTCATTATTTACCAGCCAACTGATCAATGTGGTGAGTTCATGTGCCGATATGACATATTTTATTTCAAAACGTGAGTCATCAATCATTTCTGCATGGGCCCGGTTTTATACAAGGTTTGTATATCAACATTTGTATTAGGTATACGGCGCTTATCAAATAACAAAGTGCTGTTTGAGTCAGAAATTAATACTGGTCTGTCATCAATTTGAATATTTTCTGCAATGAGTAATGCTCCACCATAGGCAGATTTTTTTGTGTAACTCATTAAATCAGAAAATGTCGATTGCCTGATAGCGCTATTTATTATGCTTGCCCTTGAATAGTCTTTTACTGCGACAGCAGTACCCGCCTGATTAATAGAAACATCTTCGATATTAGCATAGCTGACTTCACCAATAGAAATGGCCTTATCCTTTATGTCAGTAAATGTACAATGTGTTATGTCGGATTCAGTACCGCTGGTATCAAAGCCATCGCCCTTGATATTTTCAAAGTGGGTATTAATCAGCTTGCCGCGGCTAAAGTCTGCATCAAAGGCATCGGAGCGGCCACCACGGAAATTGACATTGGATAAACTGAATTCAGCGTTAACCACATTTAACATGTCTTCGGCACTGCTGTTGGTGAAATTGACATGATCCATTTCAATATCACTTTCATAAAAGGTGATAGCACCGGTGATCTCAATCGGTTCGGCTTTATGTGCTTGTGTATTATTGATATCAACCCACTGCCAAATGGATTTTTCAGAAGACCGCACTACAAAAATTCCTTTCCATGTTTCGCCGTCATTAATTCCTGATAATGAAACAGGGTTTGAAGATGTACCTTGAATGTGTAATGCACCGTTGGTTTTAAGATAGCTATTTTCACGAAACCTCAAGTGGCTGCCGGCATCGATTATGACGGTCGCATTAGCAGGGAACTCCAGGGCTTCTGGGACATTCCAGATACCTTCAATGATATGGTAGGCACCAGTCTCGTCTTGTTTTATAAAAGCTTGTGAATTGATAATGGTATTACGGTGCAGCTCTTTATCTATAAAGTATTGATCATTGAGAAAGAATATCTTTTCATTGTCATGCAGCTTGATCGTCTGTTGAGGTATGTTTGTTTTTGATTCTAATACGATTGTGATCTCATCCCATTTGATATCCGGATCAATAAATAATAAATAGGGTTCGGCTCTGCCAAAAAGTTCAGAAGCTTTTATGTTACGCTCTGTTATTGGTAGTTGATTGTTATTGATTCCTAGATATGATGTTGTGATACTTTTTATTGTTAGTGGTAGCGGGATTTTATTAATTATCTCAATAAAGCCATTGTGATAAACATTTGCCCTGGCGAGAGAGATAGTGGTCTGGTCAATAAACTTTGTAGAGGGTGTGTGTTCCCAGTGTTTTTCTGTCGGTGCGAAAAATTGCTTGCCTTTTGCATTAATGAAATTACGATTTTTTCTTAATATTTCGAAATCTGCCACAGGTGTTATGTTATATTTTTCAAGTAAGTGTATGAGGTCTGCCTGTTCTTTCTTGAGTCGGCTTATCTCGTTATCATTTGCCAGAGCATTTACGGTTTCATAGAAGCCTGATTCGAGAAATGTGGTGTTTTCCTTGTTAAAAATGATCTCATTAAAAAGAGGAAATTTTTCTGCATGAGAAAGAGTTGTCTCTTGAGAAGGTTCTGAAAAATCAAAACTCACGGGTTCAAATTTTCCCAGATAGGGGTTGTAATAGAATCTCAAATTACCCCATGCCATTGGATGCCACGCTCCCCATAGCTCCGAGATAGCTATAAAAGTATTATATGTTTTGTTGTCAAAACCAAAATGCGTACTGAGCCTCCCGCTTTGCCAGGCTTGCATAAGCGATTTTGCATAGGTTGCGTCCTGAGAAAATTTTGCATTGTTTTGTATTTTTTTTCTTGAGAAAAATTCGGTTGAAGCGACAAAAGAATTGTTATAGAGCAACATCGTATAATATGCGGTTACATATTCCCACATTTCAGTTTCATCAAGTTTTGCAATAATTGATTCTTTGTGTCGATTGGCTTCTTGAATTTCCCGGGTAAAATGATCTTCCATTTCCATGAGTCCCCAATCAATATTATTGATTTTCACTTTTACAAATTGGTAGCGAGGAGCGATGATTCCTTGCTCTCGCATCATCATTTGGTAAAGTGGATCGATATCATTGCTGCGTGTTTGTAATCGTTGAAGAGAGAAACGATTCATACTTAAAATATGTTGTTGCTTCTTTAATGCAATTCGAAGACTCCAGGCAACAGGTTCTTCGAAATGGTCAATTTTGTCACCTTTAAGCCTCAGTGTGGCAGTTAGGCTTTTTCCTTGAAAATTGATTGTTGCAGGAATCTCTTCATTGTCTTTTGGTAATAGGGATAGCTGTTCAAGTGCATGTTTTCGATTTTTCATAAGAATCAGAAAGTCTTTATTCTTTAAATGAATATGTATCTCGGGAATGTTGGTTTTGCATTGTAGTTCCAGTTTTTCAAAGCTGACGGAATTTTCAAAGTAGGCGTATGAAGGCTTACCTTCAAAGCCTGAACATAAACCGGGAGCCTGATGGTTATAGAATGTAATGATCGAAAATATCAGAAAGATGAAAGTCGTTGCTGTTATAAGCAATAGTACCCTTTTTTTGTTTATAATCGATCGGGTAACAAGCATATGATTACCAGATGGGTTTGGCATCAAATATTGAACAGCTGATTTCAGGGTTAATTGTTTTTAAATCGTTGGTAATAGCCTGAATTTTCCCTGTGTCTTTTAAATCGACCTTTACAACAAAGCTGAGGTTTTGACTGTTGAAATCAACGCGGGATATGTGAACATAGGAAAAATGTTTTTCCAGTATTCGCAGATACTCATCAAAGTTTGTTTCTTTATTCTCCAGACTTGGTGCTTCGATATGCAAGGACTGGGAGTGTTCTTCTGCAGAGCTGTATTTGTGTCTGAAAAAGTCGACAATGAGTATAATAATGGTTACCAGTGCAGTAATTAATGTTTGGTTTGCTGCAATACCAAGACCTATAGCAATAGCTAAAAAAATAAAAGTGAGCTCCTGGGGTTCTTTGATAGGAGTACGAAAACGAACAATCGATAAGGCGCCGACGAGCCCGAGAGACAGTGCTAAAGAAGATTTAACAACCAGTATGACAAGAAAAGTAATTGCGCTTAACATGGGGATAATATTACCAATTTGACTCAGGTTGCTAAGAGGTCTGGCGTAATGCATGTAATAAGCGCGAACAATAAAGCTTAAGCCAAGCACCATAAAAAGATTGAGTAAGCTCAGGTAAGGTACGTTTGCATCTTGTCGGTAGACTAATAGTAAGTCAGCTAATTCGTTCATAATGGGTTGCTATCTCTTTCTGAGTTATATTTATATCGGGCACTATTATGGAAGCATTATATTATAGGCCGATGGTTGTTTATGACTGGGCTATTTATGACTAAACATAGCGCAGTCTTCAAGTCTCATCATGGTCAGTTTTCCTCCCCATACACAACCGGTATCCAAAGGGTATACATTCGCTGTGTTGCATTTCCCCTCAAGTGACGCCCAGTGCCCAAAAATAATCTTGTCGTTTGCTGCCTTTCTATCTGGAATTTCAAACCAGGGAAACATGTTTTTGCTGGCTGTTTCCGCTCCCAGTTTATTATCCAGATCAAGGCGTCCATTGGTGTCACAAAATCGCATTCGAGTCAGGTAGTTAGTAATCAGTCGCAGACGATCATAGCCGGTAATATTTTTGTCCCATTGATCCGGCTGATTTCCATACATATGCAAAAAATACTCTCTGTAACTGTCGCCTTGCAATACCTTTTCAACTTCTTTTGCTCGTTTCAGAGCGTAGTTAATTGACCATTGCGGAGGGATACCTGCATGTACCATAGTGAAGTCATGCGCATGATGGATTAACGGTTGATGTCGTAACCACTGTAATAATTCTTCAGAATCCGGTGCGTCAAGAATTTCCTGAACGGTATCTGATCTTTTAATTTTGGCGTTACCATAGGCAATGCCAAGTAAGTGCAGGTCATGATTGCCCAGCACAATAGTACAAATATCTTTTATGGAATATAAATAGCGTAATGTTTTTAGTGACTTCGGACCTCGATTAATAACATCACCCGCACACCATAGTTGATCACACTCAGGGTTAAAATTGACGCTTTCAAGCAGAGAGGCAAGGGGGGTATAGCAGCCCTGAATATCGCCAACAGCATAGATGCTCATGTTAAATCACTTTGATTGAGAAGGAGAATTGATGGCATTGTTTTTGGTTTTTTTGACTATAGATTTCCAGTCGACTGGCCCCTGCGGTTCTTCTTCAGAGACGTAAATTTCATATTGGTTTTTTGCTGTTTTTCCATTGGTCTGATCTTCTACTTTGGCAACAATAACATATATACCTTGTGGATCTTCGGGATTGAAAGTGAGTTCCAGAGCCGGGTCAGCCATATAGATGGTTGGTTTGTTCGGGTGATTTCCTGTTCCACCGGCATAATTGCGTTGTCCAAAAGGTACTTCTCCATCAGGTCCAATGACATAAAAGCTGACCTGGTAGTTAAAGCTATTATTTACACCATAATAAAGACCGGTTACTAAAAAAGCGGTATATAAAACTTCCCCCGGTTTTATCCATCGAACTTTTTTGATGGTTACTTTCTGGTCAGGAGGGGAATCTAACCACTCTTTTATAAAATCGGTAGTATCTGAGGCTGCGATCATAATGCCAAGCTCACCTGCCTTCATTGGCCCAAGGTCGTTGTCTGTATCGTCGATTTCAGACGTTTTATCCATATTGTTTGTGTCAGCTGTTTTTTCAGGTGTCAGGCAAAATGTATGGGCAGAAAAAAGAAGAATAGGTAGCAGTAACAGGGTTTTTAAATGCTTCATGGGTCTCCTCTTATATTTTTGTCTACAAGGTTAACGGTAGGTTGTTAATGCAGAATAGCCGGGTCTGCAAGCGTAAATGCCGGTATTGGGGCCTTGAAAATATCACCATCATCAGTAATAAATTCATAGTTACCTTCCATTGTGCCGGCAGATGTTTCCAGTATGGCTCCAGATGTATATTGAAATGATTCACCACCGGTTAACCGGGGTTGTTGACCTATGACACCTTCGCCGTGAACTTCCTGGGCCTTGTCGTTGGCGTCGCAGATATGCCAATAGCGGCTCAATAATTTTACCGCCTTGGCACTATGGTTGGTGATGGTGATCGTATAGGTAAATACAAAGCGGGCTTCTTGAGGTGCAGATTCCTTTTCCAGAAAGCAGGTTTGAACTTCAATTTCAATGTCTGGATTAAAAGTCATAAATCCCTCGTGTAATAGGTGAAATAGAAGCAAGTTGGTATCTATTTTGCTGAATTGTATTGTCTAAATGTAACAATGCTTAAAGGCTGACGCAATTACGACCTTTCTTTTTCGCCCTGTAAAGCGCCTCATCGGCTGATTTAATTACCTCATCGGGTGTTTTGTGATCATTTGTGCGCTCAGCAATTCCGATGCTGATAGTCACAGACAGGGTTTTTTGTGGCTTTTTATCTTTCTCACTCTTGCCCGGGGCATGTTTTTTATTTTTATGTTTTTCGGGTGGGCGTTTTTTGGCTCGGGGAACCATTGCATAGTGCTCAATCGTTTTGCGTAAGGAGTCTAGATGAGCTTCTACCTGATGGGCAGACTTGCGAGGGAAAATAATCGTGAACTCTTCGCCTCCATATCGGAAAGCGGTTCCACCACCTGTGATTTTACCAATTTTTGAGGCGACCATGCGAAGTACGTCATCGCCGACATCATGGCCATGAGTGTCATTAAATTTCTTGAAGTGGTCTATATCCAGCATGGCGATGGTATAGCGCCGTCCCAGGCTCAGTGCAAACTGGTTAAGAGCTCGGCGTGATGGTAATCCGGTTAATTCGTCGCGGTAGGCCATATCGTAGGAGTTTGCAAAGATACTGATACAAACCATGATGCAGCAGGCAGCTAATATCAAAGGAACGAGTAAGTCGCTCTGGTGACCGCTAGCTATGCCTATTAAACCAATCTGGCAACCGAAGAATGTTGCCTGAATGGTGGAGTTGCCAAGAACAAAGATAAGAAGAAAATGCAAGGCAGTAACAGTTGCACCGATGATTAACAGAATATCGGACATTTTCAGGTAGTGTTCCAATATAACCGGTAATGTAAAAACTTCCAGAGACATGGCCTTGTCGATGACTTCAGGAAATTGAATTAATAAAACCCAGAGGATTTGTGCCTGAAAGGCCAGAAATACAATCCGAAGAGCGCCATGGGAAGAAAACAGGCTACGGTCTTTGGACAGGCTGAATATGAAAGCATTAATAAACAGGCCGGCAAATAGCAGGTTTAATGCGTTAGGGCCTAATTCTTCTTTGAAATAGACAATGCTGATAGCTGCGCCAGTAAGAAAAATAAGCAAAAATGTATAGCGACTGCGATTAAACTGTAGGCTAACAATTAAGCCAATAACAAGCCCCAATATAGGTAATACCTCAACAAGGGTGCTTCGCCACTCTTCAGGGATGGCTCCAATTTTGGTAAAAGCGACCGCGCAAGCCACTAATAATACAATAGGGAAGAATAGTGAGGTTAAGCGTTGGGTAAATGTTTCAAACAAAGAATTAGCCCTTCCTGTTGATTTCTACAGCCTATATGAATACTTTACCCCCTTCGTAACCTTGGGGCCAGTGATTTTAAAGCTTGTTTATCTAGCTTGGGCTTAGTTCAAATTTTGCAATTTCATTGCTAAGAAGTACGTACTCTTCGAGGCTTAATTGCTCGGGTCTCAGGGTGAGGTTTTGTTGCAGGGATTCGAGCTGTTCAACAGTAAGTATCTGTTTAAGGTTGTTTCTCAGGGTTTTTCTTCGCTGCGCAAAACTGGTTTTTACCACTTGCTCAAACAGCTCGGGATTGTCTGCCTGAACGTCGAAGGTTCTGGGCATGAGACGGACAATGGCAGACATAACCTTGGGTGGGGGGTTGAATGCACCGGGAGGGACATTAAATAGCTTATCGATCTGGCAATAATATTGCGTAATAACACTCAGGCGACCATAGGTTTTGCTTCCGGGTTTTGCTGCCAGACGGTCGACGACTTCCAGTTGCAACATAAAATGCATGTCCTGAACTCTTTCCTGATAGCTGATCAGGTGAAATAGTAAAGGGGTAGAAATATTGTAGGGCAGGTTGCCTACAATACGAAGAGGTGCATCATGCATTAGCTCGCTAAAATTGAATTTAAGTGCATCCGCTTCATGTATCTCAAGGCCCCGGGATGCAAATTTTTCAAGTAACAAGGGGATAAGGTCTCTATCAAGCTCGATTGCATGCAGGTGGTCCAGTCTTTCCAGCAAAGGGGCTGTTAATGCACCCTGGCCAGGTCCGATTTCGACCATGATCTGGCCGGGTTTTGGATTTATTGCATTAACCAGTCGATTGATAATCGAGTTGTCGTGAAGGAAATTCTGGCCAAAGCGTTTGCGTGGTTTATGTTCGTAGTTAGACATATTGAGACGCCATTTTTTTGGCCATTTCTTTCGCAATGTTAATGGCTGTTTCAAGGCTGCCGGTATCAATGTTTCCTGTTCCTGCAAGATCCAGCGCTGTGCCGTGGTCAACGGATGTTCTAATGATAGGTAACCCCAGTGTTATATTGGCGGCCTTGCCGAAGCCGGTGTGTTTTAAAACAGGTAATCCCTGATCGTGGTACATGGCCAAAACTGCATCTGCATGATCAAGGTGTTTTTGGGTAAATAGTGTATCGGCGGGTAGTGGGCCAGTTAGATTGATACCACTGGTTTTTAATTTTTCTATAACGGGGATAATAATATCAATCTCTTCGTGCCCCAGGTGGCCGCCTTCTCCTGCATGTGGATTGAGACCACTGACCAGAATATGTGGATTGTCCAGAGAAAAATATTGTTTGAGGTCATGGTGCAGAATTTGAATCACTTCTTCAAGTAGTGGTGCTGTAATGGCATCTGCGACATCTCTCAGTGGAAGATGTGTTGTAGCAAGAGCAACACGTAGCGTATCAGTTGCTAACATCATCACTACCTTGTTGGTGTTGGTTTTTTCAGCAAGAAATTCTGTATGGCCGCTAAAAGTAATGCCGGCATCATTAATAACCGATTTTTGTACTGGTGCGGTTACCATGGCATCGAACAAGCCATTTTGACAACCTTGTATTGCTGTATTGAG
>CBDUPD010000036.1:0-10929 GCA_965368985.1 uncultured Spongiibacteraceae bacterium
ATAATCACCGGCATACCGTTCAGGCCACTCAGCTTTTCTGCAAGATATAATGATAAACCCGATTCGACAAAACCTGTTGCCAAGGCAAAACCGCCACCAAACAGTAAAATAATGTGCCAGGGCAATTTTGAAAAAACATCGGTATTCAACAAGCGCTTGCCCGACTCTCTACTGGGGATTACAAACAGGCTTAAAGCAACAATAATCGCAACCGTGCCATCATTAAAAAATCCGGGATGCGGGAACAGCTTACTCCAACCGGGGATGGTGACAAAACCGAGGCGTATATCACTACGGAAAATCCATAATAATGCCATTGAGACAAAAGCGATAAGAATTGCCTTTTGCTCAGGAGTTGTAGATCCTAACCTCTGATACTGGTCACGAAAATAATTTTTATCAAGCACCACATTTTTAGCTTTACTAATATACATGACATTTAACAATAACCAGCTGGCTACCAACATAAACAGACTCAGTGGCAAGGCAAAGATCATCCAGTTGGCAAAACTTATCTCTGGTGCGTTTTCAAAACTGATGGCAAGAATTCGTGCAAACGAAAGATTGGGTGGCGTACCAATTAATGAGGCGATACCACCAATAGATGCGCTATAGGCGATCGACAGAAGAAAACCAATGGCCAGATTATCCGATTGCTGCTCGTCCAGCTGTTCTTCAAGACTGATAATAATAGATAACACAACCGGCACCATCATCATCGCTGTTGCTGTATTTGAAATCCACATCGACAGAAATGCGGTTGTCACCATAAATCCAAATAATATATGGCTGGGCTTGCGTCCAAACAACATTAAAATACGCAGCGCAATACGCCGATGCAAGCCCCATTCCTGCATGGCAAGAGCGACTAAAAATCCACCGATAAAAAGAAAAATAATATGATTGATATAGGCGTTAGAAACCACCTTACCGCTCATAACACCCAGCACAGGGAACAGCACAACTGGCAATAAAGCTGTGACCGCAAGAGGAACTGCCTCTGATATCCACCAGATAGCCATCCATACCGCGATTGCAGCCGTCGCCGTCACTGCAGGTTTATCGGGCTGCAGATCAAATCCGAAGAAAATCAGTGATGCAAACAGTGGCCCAGATACCAGATAAAGTCTTTGACGTATATGCTGTGTCATTGCAACTTGTTCCGCTAATTAGAAACAGTACGTTAACATTTATTAGCGACAAAAAAAAAGCCATACATCCGTATGGCTCAAAAACAACTCCCGTAGGGCGTATCTGGAGTTATCCGATTAAAAGAAAGCCTGTACTGCAATATCGTAGATATAAACATCTTCAAACGGTAATGATGACCCGCCGCTGAAATTACCGGCAGTATCATCAAAATCATCCATATATTGCACCTGAACCTTAAAAGTTGCCTTGGGCACAAAGTCATACTTTATACCAATAGTGCTGGTATGCTGCTGCCGGTTAAGATAGTTAGCCAATAGTGCGCCCTTACTATAATCTACAGGTATAACCATACCACCACCAACGTCATAATTAACTTTGATCTCGGCATTATCAAAATGCTCACTCAAATTACCAGCCAACTCATCATCATTGGTAACTTTAGTTTCTGAATAACCTACGTAGAGCAAAACCGGGCCAATATGCACACCCGTAGTGATATTCCAGTTACGGTTTTCATCCAGAAGCCCGTCTTTTGCCTTAATATCGACACCCTCTGCCGAAACAAACATCAAACCATCATCGTACCTGATCGAAGCAATCAAATACTCGAGATCATCACCAAATGTTTCATTCATACTGTCATACAAAGTACCACTGGCAGCGTCATCGTCTTTATTACCTTCAAAATCAATAGCGATCTCTTCTTCAGCCGCCATATAAGCTAACCGTAAACTTAAGCTATCGTTCGACAGGTTAAATGATAATCCGTATACATCATTCAAATACAAGGTATAAGAGTCAGTACCCTGCGATGACTCTCCCCATAACAGCATCTTGCTGCTTAACATCCAGTCACCCAGCAAGGCACTATGATTAATTGAAATACCATCAATATTGGTAATAGGTAATACCTCATAGATCTCGGTTGGAGGTGTTATCCATGGATAGGTAGTACCTATGTAATAATTCTCTGAATCCATAAATGCAGGAAAACGAATTCGCCCTACCTGCATATTAAAATTAGCGCCCAGATCTTGCTTGAGATAGAGCCACTCTGTTTCAAGATCAAAGGCATTATTACCATTGGCACTCGTTCCTTTGGCAACTACCTGATAAACAAACTCACCGCTATCATATAAATCCACATGCATCTGAATGCCCGCATAAGTGGTAGGCAATAACGATAAATCCGAACCTTGCCCCGTGTTATATTCAATATCAAGACCACTTTCACTTATCTGTGACAATCCTATACTGGCAAATCCGTTAAATGTTATGGGGTTGGTCTTTATCTTACTCATGGAGTCCAGTAACTTCTGGCTGGCGTTCTGGTTCTTCTCAATCTGTTGTATCTGCTGCTTCAACGCATCTATTTCTTCTTGTTGAGTTGCCGCCAGCGCAAAAGATGGCAGCGCCACAACCCCCGAAAGAAGCAAACCCAGAGTAGACCTAACACAATTTTTTTCTATAACCTGCACGTTATATTCCTTATAGAATTAATGACATCATCACGCCTTGGCGGCGACCAATGATAGAAAGTTGTTGGTATTATTATTGAACGAGAATATCAGTCCTTGTGATTGTCAGCTTCCATAAGTTCATTAAGAGAAATTAAAATGTAGCATGTAAAAGAAGTATTACAAGAAAATTTATTAAAAACAGTGTGATTCTTTTCAAAATTTTAAAATCAAGACCATCTTTCATTGTTAGCTTTTTAATTTTAGTGCATATGCACTATTTACATAACAACATAACCACTTTACATTATCTTATCATTTGGAGTATCTGATTAATTACATAGCCTATAGATACAGAAATAGCTCGCGAATAAACAGCTTTTTTATAAGGATAATGAATACCGTTATCCTACCTATCTATGTAGTGGCCAGATTAAAAATAATGGACCATGATAGTATCATCGGGATATTAATCACAGCAGGTATGAATAGCCACATATAGAGCCCCGAATAAAACACTGAACAGCTCTACATATGCGACGCGACAAGACGCGACAAGACGCGACAATAGGAACAAGGAATCGGAATCAGGAAAATGGAAAGCAGGACTGCAAGGTTTTACCTATCAAAAACAGTATGCCTTTGTTTATTCTTATCCTTAAGTAACCTGGGGTATAGTGATATTGTCGTCATTGGCAATATGAATGCACCTGAGCTATCCAAAAAGCTGGCAAAACAGATCTTCCTTAAAAAAGTTGATGTACTTCCCAACGGAGTTACCGCCACCCCGATCGACCTAACAGATAACAATGATATCAAGTGGTATTTTTACCAGAAAATTGCCGGAAAAAAACCTGCACAAGTCCACTCTTACTGGTCTCGGGCAGTATTTAGTGGTCGAGGCAATCCTCCCGATCAGGTAAACTCTGCTGCAGAATTGAAAAGCAAGCTATTAACTGATGCCGGTGCTATTGGCTATCTTGATGAAAAAGATGTTAGTCCTGACATGAAAGTCTTATTACGTATCTCTATTTAGATATCAAACACGCTGTATAAAGAGAGCACTCAAAATTTCTCTCTGAAAAAATCAGGCATCAATAAACGTTTTCCGGTAATGCTTCAATTCTTCGATAGAGTCTTTGATATCATCCATAGCCAAATGAGTACCCTGCTTGGAAAAACCCTTGATGGCATCCGGCTTCCAACGTTTGGCAAGCTCCTTTATTGTGCTCACATCGATATGACGATAGTGAAAATAGGCTTCAAGCTCAGGCATATATTTCACCATAAAACGCCTGTCTTGTGAGACTGTATTGCCACACATGGGAGATACATTATGTGGCACATGCTTCTTAAGAAACTCAAGTGTTGCCAACTCGGCTTCGCGGGTAGAAATAACAGAACGCTTAACTCTCTCGGTTAAACCCGAGTTTCCATGCTGATTGGTACACCACTCATCCATATTGTCCATTAACTCATCAGGTTGATGAATAACCAGTGATGGCCCCTCACCCAGAATATTTAATTGTGAATCAGTAACAATGGTAGCGATTTCTATAATGGCGTCTTTTTCAGGGTTCAGCCCTGTCATTTCAAGATCAATCCATATCAAATTTGTATCTACTAGCATGTTGGCTTCCAAAGTCACTATAATGTTAACTGAATTGTAACAGACCCACAGGGTGATGATTATTCTAAAACAAAAATATTCTGGAACATACTGTGGCTAAACGCAAACTTAGCCAACAGCAAAAAACGCGCATTCAAAACAATCAGCAACAACGCATCAAAAACTCGCGTAAAAGCAAACATGACATAAGTGATGATCAGTTAGGCCCTGACCAGTCAGGGCTGGTAATTGCCCGTTACTCCAGACATGTCGATATCAAGGCACTGGAAGGAGAGCGAAAAAACGAAATTATCCGCAGCCATATGCGAGCAAACATTGAATCCATTGCTGTTGGTGACAATATCATCTGGCGTGAAACCCCCCAGGGAGAAGGTGTTGTTGTGGCCGTTGAACCACGCCACTCACTTATTGAACGGCCTGATGGCCTGGGAAACCTTAAACCGGTTGCCGCCAATATCGACCAGGTATTTATCGTTTTTGCCGTAGAGCCTGAACCTCACCCAAACCTCATTGACCGCTATCTTGTGGCCGCTGAAAATGCCAATATCGAGGCCAAGCTGGTCTTTAACAAGCTTGACCTGCTGACAGGTGACAACCCTTACTCTGAGCTACTCAATACCTACAGAGCACTTGGCTACGATGTTTTTGAGATATCTTGCGACAACCACCAAGGGATTGAGAATATCAAACTGGCACTCAACAACAAGATCAGTGTTTTTGCAGGTCAATCCGGTGTTGGTAAATCATCCATGATTAACGCCCTGCTTCCTGACGTTGACGCTAAAGTAGGCATTCTATCTGACCATGTGACCAAGGGCCGCCACACAACAACAACCTCTTCACTGTTTGAACTCCCTGATGGCGGCTACCTTATTGACTCTCCGGGTATTCGAGAGTTTCACCTGAACCATTTCGAAAAACCGGATATCTATGCGGGTTACCGAGAACTACAAGATGTACTCGGGCATTGCCAGTTTCGTGATTGCAACCACCAGGAAGAACCCGGCTGTGCCATCAAGGCACTGATTGAAGACGGTAAGCTGGCCTCCAGCAGAGAACAGAGCCTGAGCTATATTCTCAATAGCCTCGATAATTAACAAAATGGGGACTGACCTATTACCCCACTCAAGATATTAATAAAGGTTCGGTTATTCCTATACAAAAGCCTGCCATCCCTTATTAATAAAAGCCTGTCTTCCCGAGCGCAGCCGAGGGATCTCCACCATATATTACGATACACCCGGGAGATTCCTCGGCTGCGCTCGAAATGACTCATCATAAAATCAAATTTGGCCACACCATCTGTTAGCTGTAGAATACCGGACAACTATTTTTACTGACCCATATAATGAATCTACCGGCACTAATTGATACCCAAACTCTGAGAGACAATCTTCATAATCCTGAGTTGTTAATCATTGATCTATGCTCACCCGAGAGTTATGCCGAAGGCCATATCGAAGGTGCCGTGCATGTACCGCCAGGAAAACTCAGCTGCGGCATTAAACCTGCAACCGGGAAATTACCCCCACTGGCTGACCTGCAATCACTTTTCGAATCAATAGGCCTGACTGCCGACAGGCATGTCGTTGTTTATGACGATGCTGGAGGCAGCTGGGCAGGCCGTATGATCTGGACTCTTGAGCTTATAGGCCACTCGTCCGCCAGCTTTCTGAATGGTGGAATTGCCGCATGGCGCAGTGCCGGATTCCCTGTATCACAGGAAACACCCACACCCCAAATCAGCAAGTTATCTCTGACACTAAATACAGACTTCATAGCTGATATGGGTGAGATAATACAAAACCTCGACAACTCGAATTATGCCATCTGGGATGCACGAGCCCCTGAAGAGTATAATGGCACCAAGGTACTGGCACCCAGAGGCGGCCATATTCCTGGTGCTATCAATGTTGAATGGACCCAACTGACTGACGCCAACAACAATGCCTGCATTCGACCGCTTGAAGATATTCAGGCCGAACTTGAGGCAGCAGGGCTTGGCGCCGATAAAACCATTGTCACTCATTGCCAAACCCATCGACGCTCAGGTTTAACCTGGTTTGTGGCAAACAAATTACTGGGTTACAAAACGATAAAAGCCTACCCGGGTTCATGGTCTGAATGGGCTAGTCATTCAGAAACACCGATAGAGAACTGACCTATGTTATCTGAAGTACTTTTTACATCATTACAGCAAATTATTCCGCAACACACCCTATCAAGATTCACCGGAAAGTTTGCTGAATGCAGAATTCCCCTTGTTAAAAACTGGCTTATTACAACCTTTGCCAATCATTATGGTGTCGATCTTTCAGAAGCCGTGATTGAAGACCCAACTGCCTTTGAAAACTTTAATGCATTTTTTACCCGGGAGCTCAAACCCGGCGCCCGTGAAATTGCCAAAAAGGCCAATATGGTTGCCTGTCCTGCAGATGGTGCCATTAGCGAGATCGGTGATATTGAGCTTGGCAGTGTATTGCAAGCCAAGGGTCGCAGCTATTCACTTATATCCTTACTTGGTGGCGATGCTGATCTGTGCAATAAGATGATGGGCGGCAAGTTTGCCACTATCTACCTGTCTCCCAAAGACTATCACCGCGTACATATGCCACTTGATGGCGTATTGCAAAGCATGACCTATGTACCCGGAAAGCTTTTTTCGGTTAACCAGGCCACAGCCAATCGAATTCCCAGCCTGTTTGCCCGCAATGAGCGCCTTATTTGTCACTTTGACTCCAAACATGGCCCTTTTGTAATCATATTGGTAGGCGCCATGATAGTCGCAGGCATAGAAACAGTATGGGCTGGTGAAGTTGCCCCTGTCAAAGCACGAATTCACACTACCCAATATAACAAACTGCCCAAGATCAAACTGAAAAAGGGTGAAGAAATGGGGCGTTTCAAGTTAGGATCCACTGCGATTTTACTATTCCCTGAAAAAACAGTTTCATGGGAAGAAGAACTGCTTAATGGCTCTCCAACGCGCATGGGGCAATCACTCGGCATTATTACCTGATTAATTAGCAGAAATATTAGCCAAACTGTTAACTTTATTACTCTCGGCGCCTTTGTTAATCAGCAATCACTGCTAATATGTATAATGAGAAATACTCTAAGTAAAATTCCAGGTATCTACAGGCTAGCTGCAGGTAATTTCAGCACATCTTGCCCGCCACTTGTTATGGGCACAGAGATTACGAGCCTTAAGATAACTATAAAAATAAAATGGTAATGCCATGTCCAATACCGCACAAACAGAAACCAGCGGCCTCGACCGCGACGCTCAAAGACAGATACTGAAGCGTTTTATACAAATTACACTGGGCCGCCTTGCAAGAATCAGGCTCGACCTTTCAGAAGAGCAACAGGTCTTTCTTGATGCCTTGCCGGTGATGCTGCACACCAATCACCCCGATTTCCCCTGTTTTGTTTCTGAATATGCTCCCTGTGGCATCTGTAAATACCAACCCAGTGGGGCTGAGTTACAAAAGGTGCACCATCTGGCACCCGGCTTCTCTTTAGCTGACGCCAAGGAAAACAAGGAACAATTATTAGGCCTTTACCTTACCGGTGACTGCGGCACCATTCTTGAATCTCCCCAACAGAATATTATTGTATGGGTATGTCATACCGACAATCTCGGTGCCAACGAGATATCCCACCTCAATAGAAAATGCGGCTTGATTGAAGAGTGGGCAAAAACCCTGAATCTGAAAGTAAAATTTCGTGTATTTGACAGCAAATTCAACAGCTCACAACAAGATGCCAAACAACGTTTTCTCGAACTCGATCTTTTTTATCGCACCAGTGTACTGGTAGCAGGCCGCATACCCTTATGGTGGATAATTCCGCCACAGGAAGAACACAAGTACAGTCAATACGCCAGCATATTGCGCCACAAGAACTTTGTTGAAGATGCCGACGTAATCGATTTTGGTGGTATTACAGATATTCCGTCTAACGAATATATTATCAATGGCATAGAACGCCTCTCATACAGCTTTCAAACACCTTATGAAACATGCATTAAACAGCTGATTACTGAAATATATATCAGTGAACAACCAAAAACATTTCTTCTTAGCCGCCAATACAAAGAAGCCGTCTACAATGACGAGCTTGATCTTGATGCTATTGACCCCTACGTAATGGTTTACCGTCGCATTGAGGCCTATCTGCTTGAACGCCACGAAGTAAACCGGCTGGAACTGATTCGACGCTGTTTTTACTATCAGGTAGGAAAACACCTTTCACAATACAACCGAAACCCGACGTGGCAACGTAAATACCTTGAAACACTCATAGAAAACTGGCACTGGAACAAAGACAAGCTCAGGGAGTTGGATACACGCTCAAGCTGGCGCGCCGAAAAAGTGAAAGCAGAACGCCAGGAGCTCGTCAGGGAATTAACATCAAGCTATCGCTTTTTACTGGAATTCACCCGTAAAAACCGCGAAGAGGTTTCCCACAACCTGAATGAAGTACATATTCTCGGACGCAAACTCTACTCCTGGTATGAGCGCAAGGCAGGCAAGGTTGATCTTCTTAATCTTGACATAACCCCTGACCTTCATGAAAAGCACTTACACTTTAGCCAGATACATCACCGCCTGCAAAACGTCTGGGCTGTTTATGCTGACCAGTTAAGCAATAAAGACTCTGGTACTGCGCCACTAAGAAGAAGTGATAGCCTGATTGAACTTATGGCCTGGTGCTATTTTAATGGCATCGCCACCAGTGCAACTCAACTGGAAGTCGTTGATGGAGAGCATCAACTAACCCGAGGCGAGCTAAAGAAAACCTTTAACACAATTAAAGAAGCTTTTCCGGTTGGCACCGACCTGTTGCAACCTGATCAAAATGCCTTTAACCAACCGGCTAATCCGACCACTCTGCAAATGTTTGTTAATGTAGGGGTAGATCCCGCTATTGAGCTGAAAAAACGTGATAAACGCCCTCTGGGCCTAACCAACATTTTTGACTTCAGTAGCCAGCGCGATAATGTCGTTATGAATATTGAAACGCTTAGCACCAATAGCTGGGGAGAAATTATCTGCAAACGTTTTGAAGGCAGTATCGCACTTCTCAACTGCATCAATGATTTTATGCAAAGCGTGCCGCCAAGTAGCGACACCTACCCCCCCAAACTAACCATTCACAGCTTTAGCAGTCCCAAAGCTGGTGATACAACGCGTCGTTTGCAAGAGCTGTTTCGCGATATCACATCGTGCTATTACACCAGCACCATGCCACCTAACACACGTTATATATTGCAGATGAAAAACCAGTTTTTCATTATTCAATATGAACATGACAAAACCCAGTTCAAGGGAGCACGTAATGTGCCCGAGCTGATTAAACGCCTTGGTCAAACACAAAGCGAGTACAGCCCAATAATTTTTGACCGTCAGGCATTGAGCAACTCTGCACTGGCAGCCATCTGCCCTACTATGTCAAAAAATACCGTACAGATTTATTTTCAGGATAATGGCGACAAGACAGCCAGCATTTATATCATCGATGAAAAGGGATCTATCTTCTCCTACGTGCAACCCTATACAGATGCCGCCAGCCTGTTAAACCCTATAGACACCTTTATACAATCTGCCCTTTATCGCCAAAGTGCTTCAGAACGCATTAGCGCCAAAGGCAAAGCTGAAGGTCGCTACTTTATTGAGACTCAGGTACTTTATTATGAAATTCAAAATACCGCCAAAGACAAGCCGCCAAAGGTAGTACCCTATAATCTTGAAAGTCGACTAACAGCCCAACATGATGCGTTTAGTGTACAGGCTATCGCCGAGCTGGGCCCCAACAATAAACCCATATTCAACCTTTATTGTGACCAACAAGAATTTTCAGCTGCAGACTGGGGACAAGGCCTGCACCCGGCCGTTGCACGATTTATTCTTTCACGGCGTAAATCAGGTGATGATTATCCATGCTATGTTTCAGATCTGGATTTGTCGAGTGTTGAAGCCACAGCAAGCTTTAATAATATTCAAACTATCGATTATCTGCGTTTTAAATATGATATTGATAGCGCCATTAATGAAGCAATTGAAGTATCAGCCAAAGGTCCTCAACACGAAGTCTAATTTGCTGCATTGCCAAGGGGTCGGGTCCTACGGACTGACCCCATGCCATCTAGTCCGCCCCCTTTAATTGTAGACCTCTTTTATTCACATTTACCGTCCTGATAAATAGATCATCCTCTTGGTGCCAGCCTTGGAAAGTAATACTCCTCAGCATGCTCTGGCAATGCCCACTTCAGCGGCGCACGACTACTAGCCGAACTCATCAACCCATCTTCAATCAACTGTGAAACCAATGATCGAGCAGTACGCTCTTTCAAACCTGTTAGGGCTTGCACATCACCTCTGGGTATCTCACCTACTACAAAAAGCTTTTGTAACAATGGTATTGCTTCATCTCTCAAAGCAGACCTGGGTTTAGTTTCACAGGGAACACTGAATAGAACATCAACACCACTATCAAATATCCGACCTTCCTGCCTGGCTTTCACATAAGCTTTTATTCTTTGATCTGCGCCCTGCACTTCAAGCATGGAGGTCATATATTGAACTTGGTCCAGCGCCATATCTAACATGAAGTGGCAAAACTCAATCAAAGCTGATTCACTTAATGTACCACGACCATCATGATCACCTTTTCCAGGGTGATCTG
>CBDUPD010000037.1:0-10920 GCA_965368985.1 uncultured Spongiibacteraceae bacterium
ACGGTGCCGCGTGGACGCGGCTGGGTCTGGGTGCAGGCGCTGGCAGTGGCATGGGCCAGCTTGCTGCTCAGAGACTGGCCAAGTCAGGTGCTGTTGTTGCTGCTCTTGATATCAATGAGACCGGACTGGCTGAAACTGCCAAAGGATTTGATTCTATTCATTGCTTTACCGTCGATATCACTGATATTCAAAGCGTTAACGATACTGTTGAAATTGTTGAAAATGATCTAGGGCCTATAGACCGCGTAATTATTGCTGCAGCCATAATGCCTTTCGGTAAACTGCTCGACCAACCAGCAGAACAAATTCATAAACTGATGGAAATTAACTACGGCGGATTGGTGAATGTTTCAAAAGCAACACTACCGCGTATGCTTGAACGAAAAAGTGGTGATTTTATCAGTTTTTCTTCCATGCTGGGACAGATGCCCACACTACTTACCGGTGGTTATGCGGCAACAAAATTTGCCACTTCGTGCTTCACAGAAGTACTTTATCATGAGAATAAAGATAAAGGGGTACGCTTTGTTTGTGTATGCCCCCCCGGAGTAAACACGCCTTTGCTCGATCAGGCTCAGGCAACTGTTGTACCCAAATTGCTTGAAGACAACGCACCTATAGAAGCAAGTACGGTTCTTGATACCATTGAGAAATCGCTGGAAAAAGGAGAGTTCTGGTGCTTTCCTGGCAAGGGAACAAAATTGGGCTATGTAATGCGGCGTTTATTTCCCAAGGCAGTATGGAAAGAAGTGCATAAGGTTGAAGGGTTCTAACACCCTTCATGAATCTTACATGGAATGTTGGGGTTCGCAAGCTCACCACCAACCTACATGACCTCGTTATTTCTATGCCACTACAGCCTTCTCAAAATCCAGTCGGGTTCCCCTATCACTACACCCCGGCGATTGATGCAATGCCAACGGTTGCAAATGAAAATAGCCTCCTGTCAACTGAATCGGATTCAAAGGACTGGGCGTTAACATTTGCGGCGACTTGCCATCTTTAAACTGAAACTGTTCCCACGCATGGTAGATAACCACCTGACCCGGCTTCACTAACGGTGATACCATGACCTGAATCTCAAAATCACCCAGATCATTAAAAACACGTGCCTTGTCACCATCAACAACACCACGATTCTCGGAGTCATCATTATTAACATACATAACTGGCTCCCCCCTTTGCAATTGCAGTAGTGGTTTCTGATCGCGTTGGGCTGCATGTATAGACCAGCGATTATGCCCTCCTGTTATTCTTAAGGGGTAGTCTCCTCCAATCTTTGGTTCCTCCTTGTAAACAGGTAGAACCTCACCCAATTCCTGATGAAATGGATGATCAATATAAAACTGCATACGTCGGGTAAGGGTTGGCCACGGCTCTTTCTTCTGTATATGCCAACTATTTGCTACCAGAGGGGCGTCTTTGGGAATATCTCCCGAGTTACCAATATGAATAACCCCCGTACCAACACCGGTAAAACGTTTATGCCCTGCTTCTTTCAGTTCTTGCCAGGTCATACCATCAAGGTTGTCATTGATTTCAAGCATCTCGGTAAGCAGGTCTTCAGCATTATCTTCAGTAAAACGCCCCTGAAAAGTAAAATCATCATAAACCTCATCGAGACGTCGCTGCTCTCCATGGCGATCAGTAAAATATTGAATACCTCGCTCTTTGGCGCGTTCCTGTATTCTTTTAACAATAAGGCAATGAATCGCCCAGTCAGTTTTCGAGTCACCCACTGGAGGAACAGCTTCAGTGGTAGGATGGCTATAAGGTGTATTACCTGACCCCCATGAGATATCGTCTTTTTCATAATAACCAGCAGCAGGGAGAACATAATCACTATGCAGTGCCGTGTTGCTCATACGAAAATCAACTGTCACTATAAGATCAAGCTTGGGAAGCATATGCTCCATCAATTTATGATAACCACGTGCCCTGCGGAATATGTTTCCACCCACACCAAAAAATACACGCGGTGCCTTCTCAGGAATAAACTGCCAGCCTTTCTCAACAGCCTCATCCATATACTCCTTGAAATCTCGCTTGAGATAAGGATCCCACTTATCAGCACCGCTATACATCTCTTTAAGCCCACCATGCTCATAATAAAGCAGTGCTGATGCGATAATATTGCCTCGCTTAAAGTCTTCACGCGCAAAATGCTTGAGAATCATCTCCAGAGAATAACCTTCCATTTTCAGCTTGATAATTTCAGGGGCCATTTCTGCTGTCATCAGTCCCAAGCCAACTTTTGGCGCATATTTACCACTGATCATACTGAAGGGCTCTGCACCCGATATAGAAAGCACTGAAACCGTATTATAGTTCGCGCCTTCACGACCGATATTACCGGTTAATGCAAACAATAACAGTATGCTGCGCTCAGTCTCCATGCCGTGATAAAACTTACCAAAGTTGGTTTGGGTAATATTGGATACTGCTCTTGCCTTACCTATGCGTATTGCCAGGGCACGAAGGTTTTTAGCAGTCACACCGGTAATAGACTCTGTTTTCTCTGGCGTATAGTCTTCAAGTTGTCGCTTGGTACGCTCAAAAACAGTCGTAACTTTCACTTTGCCATTGATGGTTTCAACTTCATATTCACCTTCCAGCGCAGGCTTTATATCTTCTAACGCCAACGTACTTCTTGGCGCTTCAACGACTTTATTGGTCGCTGTATCAAATACATAAAAAATATCATCTTTACCACCCTCAGAGATATCTTTTTCACGTAAAAACTCTTCATTATCAAGACGCACCAAAAACGGCATATCTGTCTGCTCAACCATAAAATCCGTTTTATAGAGTTTCTCGTCTATAACCACTTTCGCCATCGAGAGCGCAAGCGCAGCATCAGTGCCAATATTCACATTCACCCACTCATCAGCATGAACCGTTGAGGGGCTGAAGTCAGGCGCAATAGCAACCAGATAAGCTCCCTTATAGCGGGCCTCATAGATAAAATGTGCCTGGGGAATATGGGTGAAATTTGGATTACCTCCCCAGATCATTACCAGGTCACTGTTGCAAAGGTCATCCATAGAACTGGCGAACAGGAATTTACCCATGGTGGTGGTTAAACCCGGGGCATGGTCACCCATTTCGGTGGTATTTTCCATAATAGGGGTGTCGAGGATATAGCCGGTTCTTGTCAAACCTACCGCATGGCAACCATTACTTGAAGATGAACCCAGATCCCAATAAATTGAGCCGGGGCCGTCATTTTCATCAATCATGGCATCAATCATTTTATCGGCAATATCTGTCAGCGCTTCATCCCAGCCAACCCGCTTCCAGCTGCCCTGCCCACGCTCACCAACACGCTTTAAAGGCACAGACATACGCGACTGGTCATACATACGATCACTGTAACAGGCACCTTTTTGGCAACCTCGGGGATTAAAATCGGGGAGATCTTCACTTATTTGTTCATAGTCAGCCGCTTGCTCTTCACGCCATACAATGCCGTCTTTGACATAGACATTCCATGCGCAACGCTGATAACCACAATTTGAGTAATGGGTACCTCTGGCAACTTTATCCCAGGTCCACTTTTCACGATAAACATCAGAGAAATCACCGTAGGTAATCTGACGAATTTTCTCAAGAATAGCCTTTTTGCTGGTAATTACTGCCTTGTCATCACTGCAAAATTTCAAGTTCATTAAAGCAAGCGCGCCTACGCTACCAGCTCCAATCAGTAATTTTCTTCGGGTTAGTTTACCAGCCATGAACTTCCACCTTTTTAGCTTGCTTATTTTACTGCTCGAGCAATGAATATCAGCCTTCGACTATACCACGACTGAATTCAGGGCCAACTATTTTGTCAGGCTAATTACCCCACTCTTACATTAATTTAAGGCAAAAAAAAGAGACCTGAAAAGGTCTCTTTAAATTAACAGTAATATTTACTGTGGAGGCACTGAGTAACCATCAATAACCGGTGTTCTACCTTCGAAATATTGATCAAGTGTTGAACCAACATTATCAACTGTCCATTTATCTTCACTATCATAGAAAACATCCAGTTGAGGACGTTGTACAACATTGATACGTTTACCCCAAACAATAAACACTTCACCATTCACATTTTGCGACTCTGGTGATGCCAGGTAGCCAACTAATGGGCTAACGTTTTCTGGTGCAAAGAAATCAAAACCATCTTCCGGTTTGGCAAATATCTCTGCAGTGATTCCATGATTAGTCATATCGGTACGAGCACGTGGGCAGATAACGTTAGCGGTAACGCCGTATTTCGCCATCAACTGGGCAACACCCATAGTCATTGCAACAATACCTGATTTTGCAGCAGCATAATTAGGCTGACCAGGTGAACAGAATAAAAATCCTTCTGAAGCTGTACTGATGATACGACCATAGACTTCTTCGCCCGCTTTGGCTTTTGCCCGCCAATGGGCAGTTGCATTTCGCATATTAACAAAGTGACCACGCAGGTGAACACGTACAACCGAGTCAAACTCTTCATCAGTCATGCTGAAAATGGTTTTATCACGCAAGAAACCTGCGTTATTTACCATGATATTCACATCACCAAAAGTATCAATAGCCGTTTTGAACACATTGTTTGCATCGTTGGTATCAGCACAATCACCATAAACAGCAATCGCTTCTCCGCCCATACCTTTAATCTCTTCTACAACACTTTCAGCAGCTTCTTTAGCATCAGGAAGGCCAATTTCACTTACCACTATGCGAGCACCCAATTTAGCAAGCTCAAGAGCCTCACAACGACCAAGACCTCGACCAGCGCCAGTGATTATGGCCACTTTACCTGTAATATCACCCATTTTTATACTCCTCTACTTTAAGCATTTTAAATAATAAAAATTAAATTTATCAGGCTAAAGCCCGACCCACAATATCAAGAACAGACTAACTATGCCGCTTCAGTTTTCGAAAAATTAACACGCGTTCCTCTATCAGAACAACCTGGCGATTGCATCAACACCATTGGCTGCAAATGGAAATAACCACCTGATAACTGAATAGGATTCAACGGACTAGGCGTTAACATTTGTGGTGACTTACCATCTTTAAACTGGAATTGCTCCCAGGCATGATAGATAACCACTTGCCCGGGCTTAATAAGCGGCGATATCATGGTATGAATTTCAAAATCACCAAGGTCGTTGAAAACTTTTACTTTTTCACCGTCAATGGTTCCTCGTTCTTCAGCATCTTTATCATTCACATACATAACCGGTTCACCACGCTGCAAACGCAACAGAGGTTTTTGATCTCGTTGTGCCGCATGAATAGACCAACGGTTATGACCACCGGTTAGCTGCAGAGGATAATCCCCACCAATTTTTGGCTCTTCTTTATAAACCGGAAGAATCTCACCCAGCTCTTTATGGAACGGGTGGTCAATATAGAACTGCATACGTCGGGTATGTGTTGGCCATACAACTTTCTTCTGTACATGCCAGCTATTAGAAACAAGTGTGTCATCTTTTGGAATATCACCCGCATTACTGATATGAACGACACCTGTACCCACACCGGTAAAACGCTGATGGCCTTTTTCCTTAAGCTCATCCCAGCTCATACCGTCAAGATTGTCATTCATCAGCATCATTTCTCGAAGAAGATCTTGAGGATTATCCTCAGTGAAACGACCTTCGAAAGTAAACTCATCATAAACCTGATCAAGACGTCGCTGCTCACCATGACGATCAGTAAAGTTGGTAATTCCACGTGCCTTGGCGCGCTCCTGGACTTTCTTAACGATTAGACAATGAATAGCCCAATCAGTTTTTGAATCGCCCACTGGATGAACTGCTTCAGTGGTAGGCGTACTGTATGGAGCATTACCAGAGCCCCATGCGATATCATCTTTTTCATAATAACCTGCAGCCGGAAGCACATAATCACTATGCAAGGCTGTGTTACTCATACGAAAATCCACAGTCACTAACAGGTCAAGCTTGGGAAGCATATGCTCCATCAGCTTGTGATAACCACGGGCTCGGCGGAACATATTACCACCCACGCCAAACAGAATACGCGGTGCAGCTTTTGGTATCATCTGCCACTCATTGTCGACAGCTTCCTGCATATACTCCTTGAATTCACGCTTAACATAAGGGTCCCATTTCTCGGCACTGCTATACATCTCTTTCAAGCCGCCGTGCTCATAATAAAGCAACGCAGAAGCAATGATGTTTCCACGTTTAAAATCTTCACGGGCGAAATGCGTCATTATCATTTCCAGAGAATACCCATCCATTTTCAACTTGATCATTTCAGGTGCCATTTCGGCAGTCATTAGACCAAGTCCGATTTTTGGCGAATGTCGACCACTGATCATACTGAATGGCTCTGCACCTGAAATTGATAACATAGGTACAGAGTTATAATTAGCACCCTTACGACCAAAGTTTCCTGTCATGGCGAACAACAACAGAATACTGCGCTCTGTCTCCATACCATGATAGAACTTACCGAAATTGGTTTGAGTAATATTCGATACCGCTTTTGCCTTACCAATACGTATCGCCAGAGCACGTAGATTTTTGGCTGTAACACCGGTAATAGATGCTGTTTTCTCAGGGGTATAATCTTCAAGCTGCAGCTTGGTTCTCTCGAACACAGTAGTAACTTTGACCTTGCCAGTCAGTGTTTCAACTTCATACTCACCTTCAAGAGATGGTTTAATGCCATCCAGTTCAAGCGTGCTTCTCGGCGCCTCTACAATCTTGTTAGCAGCTTTATCAAAAACATAAAACTGATCTTCTTTACCGCCTTCTTCAAAATCTTTTTCTCGCAAAAATTCCTGATTATCCAGACGCACCAGAAATGGCATATCCGTTTGTTCAACCATGAAATCTTCTTTGTAGAGCTTTTCATCTAGAACGACTTTTGCCATTGAAAGTGCTAACGCAGCATCAGTACCAATGTTTACATTCATCCACTCATCAGCATGAACCACGGATGGGCTAAAGTCTGGAGCAATAGCCACCAGATAAGCACCTTTGTAACGCGCTTCGTAAATAAAGTGAGCTTGAGGAATATGCGTAAAGTTTGGGTTACCGCCCCAGATCATTACCAGATCACTATTACACAGATCATCCATTGAACTGGAGAAAATCAATTTACCGGTTGTCGTCGATACACCCGGTGCATGATCACCCATCTCGGTGGTATTTTCGAGAATAGGCGTATCAAGAATATAACCACTACGTGTTAGACCTACAGCATGACAACCATTACTCGATGATGAACCCAGATCCCAATAAATTGACCCGGGACCCGATTGCTCATCAATCATGGCATCAATCATTTTATCGGCAATATCTGTTAAGGCTTCATCCCAGCTAACACGCTTCCAGTTACCCTGACCACGCTCGCCTATTCGCTTTAATGGCACAGTCATACGCGACTGGTCATACATACGGTCACTGTAACAGGCACCTTTTTGACAGCCACGAGGGTTGAAGTCAGGTAAGTCTTCACTTACTTGCTCATAATCAGCTGCCTGCTCTTCACGCCACACAATGCCGTCTTTAACATAGACATTCCACGCACAACGCTGGTAACCACAGTTAGAATAATGGGTTCCTTTGGCAACATCATCCCAAACCCATTTCTCACGATAAACATCAGAGAAATCACCATAGGTAATCTTGCGAATTTTCTCAAGAATAGCCTTTTTGGTAACTACCGTTTTATCATCACTGCAAAATTTCAGATTCAATAGTGCCAGCGCGCCTACGCTACCTGCACCTATGAGCAATTTCCTTCGAGTCAGTCTACTAGCCATGAATTTTTATCCTCATTAACTTGCGTCTTCAATACGTGTCAATATACCTTTATCGGCATCCAGGCGCACTTTGTCACCTGTTTTAAATACTTTGGTAGCTGCCCGAAGGTTTACTATTGCTGGCAAACCATATTCTCGCGCTATTACAGCACCATGAGAAACCGCACTACCCACATCAGTCGCCAAGCCGGCAATCAGGCTGAAATAAGGTGTCCAACCCACATCGGTAATAGGCGCTATCAGTATCTCTCCCGGCTCAAGGTCGGCAGCTTCTTCAACGGTCAGAGCCACTCGAGCGACTCCCTCAACTATACCACGACTGACGGGACGGCCAACCAATTCTCCATCATTTTCTGATTCAGACGGCCGCCATACAACCGGCTCCGGCGCACCCACATATAACTCAGAAAATTCCATTTTTTCATGAAAGGCCAGAGCCTTCCGGCGAGCAATAGCATGCGCTACTTTGGCCTCGGTAGGGTTATTCACGAAGTCGTGTAATTCTTTGCGATCAAAGAAGAAAACCAGGTCAGCGTCAGGCAATTTGCCCTCTTTTACCATTAACTCACCCAAATAACGGTATCCGCGCTTTAATCGATTACTAATATCCACCAGCATTGACTTGTTGCGTTCACGACGACGTATCGCATTATGCGTAATCGGTAATATTTTACGCATAAACCAACTCATCTGACTTAAATCTACAGCCTCATGCTCTCTGGGTTTATATCCATCCATATAGCGAGTAGCGATTGCTGCCTGCATACTGACAATCAGTTTTTCAGGTTCATCTGCCCATGATTTCTCACGCATACATAGCTCGCGATAACAGCGATGACCATGGTGCTTCAAAAATTCATGAAACCGTTTTGATGCTGCACCCGTTTCAGGGTCTTGCAACCAGACCAAGGCATCAGCAACATCCGCATCCTTGAATTTTGCTTTAGCATCAGGATGAAGGGCAATCTGGTCAATAACCTCATCAAGATGATCAACCAACAAGGCACTCTCTACGTCTTCGGCACCGGCTAACAGTTTCGCTGCTTCAGCCTGCTCTTCAGGTGTAGAGTCATCATTCCCTCTGGAAATAACAGCCTGCACGATGCCTTCCATAACGCTTGCACCAGAGGTTGTACGCACCTGCGTTTGATTACCTTCAACCAGCCAGTGAAAGTGGCTTTCCATCTCTCTTTCCATCGTGACTGAATCATCAGTATAGCGAATATGCATATGCTTGAGCCGTTGCTCAAAATCGTCCAGTGTTTTTGGTGCTTTATAACAATAGTGAAAAAAGTCAAAAGAACCTTTCAGACGGCGAAAGTATGAAGCTTTATCTGAAGGCTCTTCCAGCTCAGGAATCAACCTGCCCAAAATACTACGACCAATGGCCTCTGCACTATTTATGGATACATAACGTGAAGATGCAACACCACCGGTAAGATTGTAGAACCAGTGTCCAAAAAACAGATTCATTTGTGTCCATTCTTCAGTAACCGCTTCTCGACCACCGTACTCAACCATCATATGCTGCATGCCTTCTTCAATAGCACGCCCCTGAACAGCAAAGGTTAGTGGGCAAACCGCGCCAGGCATATTTTCACCGACATTACCTCGAGTAATTACATCGGTATCAGGTATAGGGGTATCAAGCTCATTAAGATCAGAAGAAAGTGTCGTAATAGGCCGCGCCTGTAACCAGTAAAGTGTTCCGTCCTGGTCAATAGCCCACTCCATATCGATATGCGATCCGATACTGGCAGCTGCTTCACGAGCACCTTCAGCCAATGCAAGAACTTCATCATCACCAAGAATCTGTTTCTCACCAACAAGATCGGTAAACACAATCTTGTTGTCTTTATCTAACGCATAATGATCAGGCGTTGCCTCACCACTGACAAGTGCCTCACCCAAACCTTCAACAGCATCTATAACCAGTCGATCATGACGACCTGTAACCGGGTCTGCCGTAAACAATACACCTGCTGTACGCGCATTAACCATACGCTGCACAACAACACACATCTCAATTTTATCGACATCAGCTTCTTCAGAGCCTTGAGTTTGTGAATAAAGAGCGTAGGCTTGTGCGCGTGCATTATCAAGCGATGCCACACATTGAGTGATTGCCGAATGTAGCTGTTCAATACCTTCAACATTCAGAATGGTCTCATACTGACCTGCAAAAGAGGCATCTTCACCATCTTCACCAATCGCGGATGAACGAACAGCAACGAGCCCTGCGCCAATATCGTTATAATGTTGCTCCAGATTTTCAGGGTGATTTTTACCGTCAGCATGCTGAATAACAAAAGCAGGCGGAACTGGCAACCCCATTTGAGTTAACTCAGCCAAACCTTTAGCTTTGCCACCAACCTCTTCATTAGTAATCTGCTGAATAGTAAGTATTACTGACTCAACTTTTGAAGCACTCTTTTCGGTCATCTTTTCACCCTGCAAAAGCATTTAGTGTATCTGTAGGTCGGATTTTAATCCGACAATTTAACTAACTCTAAACAAACAATGTCGGGTTAAAACCCGACCTACAGTTAAGAATACTCCTCTCTCCCAGGGAGAGAGGAAAACTTCACATCAATCCACAAGGTTAAAACTTCGGATCAATCTCCGAACTCACTAACCACATAGCAAAATAGTTCGATGCGCCACCATAGGCATGACCCATGGCAACTTTTGCTCCATCTACCTGATAGTCACCAGCCGTACCTCGAACCTGATTAGCTGCCTCAAGACAACGAACCATACCCGAAGCACCAATAGGATTCGATGACAGTACACCACCTGACATGCTTACAGGACAGTCACCAGTCAACTCGGTGGATCCATCTTCAACCATTTTCCAACCATCGCCCTCATCACAAATCAGGTGTGTTTCAAGCCACATAGGCTCAAACCAGCTGAATGGTACATAAAGCTCTGCACAGTCAATCTGTTTACGCGGATTAGTAATACCGGCCTTTTTATATAGCTCTTTAGCACAATCAACACCAGCCAAAGGTCTAACAGGATCACGACCAGGATACACAGCCAACTCTGTACGTTTAGCATGCGAGATAACCCATGCCGCAGGGCTTGAGGAACGTTCAGCCCCTTTCTTATTGGTCATCACCATCGCAGCT
>CBDUPD010000038.1:0-10818 GCA_965368985.1 uncultured Spongiibacteraceae bacterium
CGACGTATTGGCGTCTCATCATCTACCAACACACCAAGGTTTTTTAACACCGCCTGATAATTTTTATCAACCACCAACCTTTCTATTTCATCTTCCAACTTTCCGTTCTCAAGCATGGCAACCCACCGCTTATAATGCGAGCCCATTTTAGTAATGCCTTTATCCAGTAACGCTTTACGGTTCTCTACGTTACTGATGAAATGTTCTTTTGAGCGTATGGGAAAATGATAAACCATGACATTGTCTGACATCTTTTGATTCAGAAAACTCCATAGATGCCAGGCCCGATGGTTGCCACCTTTGACTCGCAACAATCCAAGCGTTCTCACCATCACTTTACCATGAATAGGGCCTAACATTATCGAGAGTTCGTCATGTGTCTCCTGAATACCTTTTTCATAGTTAATGGGATATAACACTCTATTTGTTTGCTCGTAATACTTACCACCATTATCAAAAGCAGATCGATCAAATAATATATTAGCCCTGGGGCAACCAATAATTGAGCCGTTACTGGTGAGCTCTGTTTTTAAATCACCCTCTTTGGGAATCCAGAACTCATCGGCATCATTAGTTATCACCCATTGAGCTCCATATTTACTACGAGCCAACCGGGCCATTTCTGTCTTCCAGTTACTCTGCTGATAATCAAGAACAGGTCGATCAATAATTGTCATTTCTATATCTTTAGAAAGTTCATCAAGCAATTCTCTTGTACCATCAGAAGAACCGTTATCCATGACAATAAAATTATCAACACCTAATGCAGCATGAACCTTGATGTTATCTGCAATAATATCCACTTCATCTTTAATAAGTAGCGTCATTGTCAAACGCATGGCCATTACCTACTTTTCTATTGTTCGTTATTAATAATATTAATGCCGATTCTTTTATACAGCTGTATAAACTCAACATTATCTTTTGTATTGCCGTGATCAATAGCCTCGACAATTAAGTCTGGTCTAAGTAATCGAGTAGTAATCAGCGTTGTAGAAAAATCACCTACCACTTTTGCTCCTGACTTAAACATGGGAAGCAAAGCTTCAAAAGGTAATGATGGCGCTATCAACTCTACGCCGGAAATCTTTCCGGCATCCAACATATCTATCTCTGTGTCACGCGGATGATATTTGACTGCCACATTAAGATTTTTCTCAATCTGACCTACAATTAGTTTTTTTATCTGGTTTTTATAATCAGGGTTGGCATGCATGATTGATTCATGCGGCAATGTCACTACCAGATCAAAATCAAATAAACCTTTGGGTCTTCCAATATCATCGATAAGTAACTCACAAAAAGTTTTAAGAAGATGACTTTTCCAGAACTCCAAAGATAAATGGACAATATTTTTTTCTTTTAATAATGCATGAATACTTTCAGGAAATGAAACATAGACTGTAGAAATCCAGTCAGAAGCTCCAACTGTGGCAGGATGATTCCACCAGCGACCATAAAACAATTTCTTGAATACAGAATCTACAATTTTATCAGATATATTGTTAGAGGCTTTTCGACCAACATATGTAAAAGTTCCCTCATCCATATAGTAACCAACAGGACCAAGCTTCAACTCGGACGCACGATACATACAATACTGGAACTCTACTCGCCTATCATTCCCTGAATAGATATGCTTTGGTTTTATCTGATTAATAATTTCTGCTAAAGCCAAAAACGTTTTTTTTTCTATCTGCCAATTTTATAAATGACTTCTTAACCGGCCTATAAAACACATTGATTGATTTAAAAGGAGAACCATTCCATTTCTGCAGTACACTCAAATAAGGATTTGCTTTACCCTGAACCTGATCAATAAAAATCAGGTGTGGATTCTTTATTGATTGTGTATCAATAATTGCAATAGAAACAATCAGATGTAATGGCGTTGAAACCATAAACAGATGATTACCATCTGGTTTTGAAGAAGTATTATTATCCATTATGGTATTCCATTAATCTCATTGAAACATCCGCACAATGCTCATCCGTTGCTTCCTTCCAACTTCCACCAATCAAGTAATCATTTTTTAAATACTCAATAAAATTTTTTCTCAATTTTTCATCTGGGTTAAATGTGTTCAATTCATGGATTCTTTTTTTGAGATCCGAAATATTTCTTGCAGATAAAACCAGACCCGGAATATTAAAAAATGCCTCTCCTAATACAATAACTTTTTTTCCAAGAAGTATTGCTTCTATTCCAACAGTAGAATTAATCGTAATAACAGCATCAGCTTTTTCGATAAGCTCTTGTGTTGAATACTCATTTGCAAAGATGCCAATAGACTCATCCAGCTCATCGTGTAAATAGGCATAGTCGATTTTACTGGAAGGATGCTCTTTAAAGGCAAGCTTTTGTTCACCCTGCCCAACAACTGATAATACTTCATCAAACAGCTGCTTCATGTTTTTAATCCATGAAGAATAAATGATAATTTGTGAGTCGGTATCTACCTGAAAAGGTATAAAGAGATACTTATCTGGCAGCTTTTTTCCTGATGTTTTTTTCGGCTTCCTGGCTTCGCGCACAACCAGCTCAACTTTATCGTCAAAAACTTTTTCAGGACGTGCCAGATAAAAGTCAGCTGTTCTTGGTACTGAATTATTGGCATTTATACCTTTCAAATCACACACGGTTGTTTTAGGTAGTAATCCATTTTCCATATAGCAAATTTTAATATTCAAAGCTTGAGCTGCCGCTACAAACATTGAGCGCCTGAACATTAAACCATTCCACACAACCACCATTTCCGGCTTTTTGCTGTTAATTAATGACGTATCGATAGCAAAAAACCAACGGGCCTGCACCCCGAGAATAAGTCGGCTGATAGCAGACAGAGGCTTACCGTTTAATGCCCTGTTTTCAATATCTTTATATTTTATAGATCTGGCAATAAGCTCAACAGGAGGAGATAAAAAAGCACTTATACCAGGCAATATGAACATTTTATCTACATAGACCTCAGAAACCACAGTCAAACAGGCAGAGATTTTCTCGAAATAGTTTCTGGAGTCTCTATTGTTAGAAAAAAACAGTATCATCTAACAATTAATCCTTTCTCTGCCCATAATTGCAAAGGCGTTGATTTCTGCTTGTTTACCACACCGACACGCTCAAGAGTGGCTATCTCGCCAACTGACAAGCTCATATCGTCAAACTCACTAGCCAGCTGGTTTTGATTAAGCAAATCTACCCAACGCTTATAGTGAACCCCCATACGTGTGTCGGGGTCAGACTCTAATAACCTTTTACGATTCTTTATGTTTTTTTCAAATTGTTGATAGTTACGAATTGGATAGTGGTGAACCTCTATTTTATCAGTATTCCGATCAGCCCATCGACGCAGATGCTTGGCTCGATGATTACCACCTTTGATTTTTATCAAGCCTTTGGGGTTAACGATAACTTTCGGACTTATTTTAACCAACGGCATTGCCAAACCCATTCGATGAAGCTGATCATCTCGACTATAAACAATGGGACTAACCACTTTATTCATACACTGCCAAAAAGGGTCATCCGCATTCATCGCCTCTCTTGACTGAATAAAGTTATATCGAGGAACAGTAACAACACTGTCTTTACTATCAAGAGCATCTTTTAATGAAGTACTATTGGCTGCCGACCAAAACTCGTCAGCATCATTGCTTATCACCAAATCAGCACCCAATTCTTTACGTGCTTTAATCGCTAACTCTGTCATCCATTTCTCTTGCTGGTAATCTGTTGATGGATTATGAACCACATGCACATCAAAATCTTTTGACAACTTTTCAAGAATATCAGGGGTATTATCATCAGAAGCATTATCCATTACCAGAAAGCTATCAACGCCCTGATCCGCATGGAACCGAATATTTGTTTCGATAATATCAGCTTCATTTTTAACCAAAATGGTCATGACAAGTTTCATAATTTACTCAACTGCCCCTGAACTTCTTTTAGAATGGTTGCAGGGTTCACTGACTGATAGCATGGAATCATCTCTCCCTCATTTATTAATGGGCAATCCCGCTTTAAGCAAGGTGAACAATCTTTATCAGATTGGATACTTTTCACATTGTCGCCATTCAAGCCCGTTAATTGTGTAGAAGTTGAGCCATATATTCCAATCGTTTTCGTTCCTAAAGCTGCCGATATATGTGTCAGCCCTGTATCACTACCAACAACAACCGTAGCGTTCTGAAGAATATATGCCAGTACATCCAGGGGTTGCTGTTGCAACACTGTCGCTTTAGTATCTTTTGCAATAGTCAGGGCACGCTCGTGTTCTGATTTGTTCCCCCAGGGAATAAAAACCTTTATCCCTTGTGCCGTTAGATCTTCCGCGAGCTTTCTCCAATAATCCACCGGCCAGATTTTACTGTCCCAATTAGTTCCATGAAGAAAGACGGCATAGTTTGCATCGAGGTCGACATCAAGACTTACTGGTTTTTTAACCTGCAAACCAAAGTGCTGGTTCAATCCATCAGTTGAATAGCCAAGAGACTCAGATACCAGTTGCCTAACCCTTTCAATCGCACCTTGATCTCTGGAAATATTGTGTTTATCTGTATACACCCTGCTGGCCAGTTTCTCTTTTATACTTTGTGAATCATAGCCATGCCTCACACAATCTAACCATCGAACCATTAAGGCACTTTTTACCAAACCTTGCGCATCTATAACTAGATCAAACTGTTCTGATAGCAGCTGGTTTTTTAATGCTTTAATCTCTTGTTGAGTCTTCTGGCTAAAAAATGACTTCCTCCAACGCCGTGTAGCGCATGCATGTACTTTCTTAATAAAAGGATGCCAGACAGGAACGCCTACAAAGTCTTCTTCAACCAGCCAATGCATTTCTGCCCCAGGAAGCATTCTTTGCACATCAGTAACCGCTGGCATTGAATGAATCAAATCGCCCAACGACGTTGTTTTAACAATAAGGATTTTGGGCATTTTCTGCATTTGATAGAAAAGAATGCAGGATACCGCAATTGTGTCGATATGTCGCCATTTAGCAGCTTTTACGAGCTTATTCTGATGACAAAATAAATTGGTACTCTATTGTATTTCTTGAATAAACTGCTGATTTAAAAGCCTACCGAGTAAATTCTCGGTATTAATCTTGCCCGTTGGCGTTCGAG
Organism: uncultured Spongiibacteraceae bacterium; assembly: GCA_965368985.1. Classification (GTDB taxonomy): domain Bacteria; phylum Pseudomonadota; class Gammaproteobacteria; order Pseudomonadales; family DT-91; genus CAZTZY01. Next base: position 5,134 of record CBDUPD010000038.1, read on the forward strand.
GCAGATTTTCAACAATATAATATTTTGCTGGCCGCTTAAACTTTGAAAGCTGACTCACCTTTTCTTGAAGCAATTGAAGTATGTTTTGTTCACAACCATCCCTGACTTGTAATAAGGCTACAGGCAGCTCGCCCCACTCACTATCAGGTAAGCCAATAACAACAGCGTCAATGACACTCTCTACTTCAAATAAAACATTTTCAATTTCTGCAGGGTAGATATTCACACCACCCGAAATAATCTTGTTTTTAACCCTGTCACTTAAAAAAAGATAGCCCTCTTCATCGAGATACCCCATATCTCCCAAGTCAAACCAGCCACTTGGGTAGCCATCAACAACTGGCTCTTTGATACCATAATAGGTAAATGGAAGATTCCGACTTTCATGCTGAATAAGAATAAGGCCGGTCTCCCCTTCTTTCAGCTCTTTAAAAGTAACAGGATCAACAATTTTTAACTGATAATGATGTACAACAGTACCCACACTACCGGGCTTTTCCAACCAGCGCTGGCTATTGATTTTTGTACACAACCCGCTCTCACTACCTCCCCAGTATTCAAGCAATACAGGCCCCCACCAGTCAATAACCTGCTTTTTTATATCTCTGGCTATTGGTGCAGCACCAAGCAACACCAGCTTAAGGCTTTTCGTTGAATAGCGAGCTTTTACCTCATTAGCCAATCGTAGCAGTCTCACCATCTGGGTGGGCACAAGATGTGTATGAGTAATACTTCTTGAATCAATCAGCTGTAACGCCTGTTCAGCATCCCATCTGGGCATAATGACCAACCGGGCACCATTTAAAAAATCATATAAGGCAAAATACAGAGGAGCTGCATGGTAGAGAGGCCCGGTTACAAGATGGGTGCCCTCTCCATCAAGCCCACAAGAAAGCCCCAGTTGTTGCCAGGCTTTTATAAGTTGCGGTAGCGAAGAAAACGTAGAGCGCTTGACTGCTTTAGGTAACCCGGTTGTTCCACCGGTAAAGAGCATAATACTACCTGCTTGATTCGCTTGAATATCCTTTGACATGACTCGATCAACACGATCAGTAGGCAAGTCTTTCTCAAGTATGACTACTGAAACAGAAACCAGACTCAAATCGGGAACAAATACAGATTCTGTAATTAATAATTTAGCATGGGAATTCTGCAAAAGAGTATCACGTTCCGAAACATTCAGGTGCCAGTTTAATGGGACAACACATATTCCAAAACTTAAGCCTGCCAATACAACCTCAATAAACTCAACTCTGTTATGAAGCAATAGGGCAACGGTATCACCCGCTTCAATATTGTTATCAACAAATATCTGCTGCCAGACTGCTATTGCATTTTTAACGGCCTCAGCATTATGAGAATCGCTTAAATCATCGATAATAGGCAAAGCGTGTTTATGTGCACTAATCATAAAAGCATCAACATGAACATGTTAATATAGTGATATTGAATTAAAGTATACCATCTGGTTCAGCCATTACAGCCTACATCAACCTTTGTATTTAAAAGTCAGAATTATGGATTATCAACAAAAGAAAAACTTCTACAAAAATATGCTGACAATATATGGTCGCAAAGCTGTTGAAGAAGCTTTAATGGATAAAAAACTTTCTATCCATAAACTCCATCTTGCCGAAAGCAATAAACCGGCATCAATTATAAAACATTGTATAAAGATGGCTGAAGACCGAAGCATATCTATTGAGTACCACGATAAACGAAAACTGTCATTTATCTCAAAAAATGCCAAGCAGGACCAGGGGGTTGCTCTGGATATCAAAATGGACAACTTGAGGGATATAACAGACATCAATCCTGATAAAGCCAAAAACCTGTTATTACTAGATAATGTTACCAACCCGCAAAATGTCGGCATGATCATTCGAAGTGTCGCTGCAGGTTATATTGATGGCGTTATTATTCCGGAAAAAGGCTGTGCTGAATTAGGCCCACTGACCATAAAAGCAAGCACAGGAAGTATTTTCAAGGCCAATATTTATCGTTGCGAAAAAACCATCGATGCCATTTACATGTTAAAAAAATCCCATCAGTTGATCGGACTATCGCTGAATACAACAAATAATTTTTTTGACTATTCATTTAACCAACCCAGCGTTTTTATTTTAGGTAATGAATCTGAAGGAATAAGTCGAGATATTAGTGATGCCTGTAACCAGAATGTAAGAATACCCATGAAGAATGATGTTGAATCGCTCAATGTTGCTATTACTGCTGCTCTTATCGCCTTTCACCCTGCACTTCAGTAATCATTTACAGTGATTTTATTTTCTACTTTTTAAAAATCCGCTTTTTAAAATTTCGGATTCGTTTCTTTAGAATAGTCATTCTTGATCTGGAAGGGTTGACCAGATCAAGTACAACTTTCTCATCATTAAAAGTCACTTCCCCGCCTACAAGTTTTTTGAAATCCACTACAAAATACTCACCCTCAAGAATGTCTTTTATCCCTTCCTGTTTCGCAATTAACAGAGCATTCATACGGTTAATTAATACTGTTTCATTTTCAAGAAAATAACTGAACGACTGATAATAGTTACCCACTACTTTCTGTTTGTAATAGGAATGGATAAACTCTTCAAAATCCCGGGTTATCAGCAATAGATCAAAGGGTTGATTAAAAACATACTTAAGGCGACAAACCACTTGTTCAAGATAAGTATCAAAAGACAAACCGTGCCTGAATCCTACGCCAGATAGAGCCTCTTCCGAGAGAACATTAAGCTGTTCAGGAACAAGTAGGTGAGTAAATTCACCTTGTTTATAAGCGCCATAAAATTCTTCATCGTTCATCACATAAACGTCATCTTCAACAAATGACTTAAGCTTTTGGTCTGAAAAAAAAGCACCTGAATTATTTTCCTTCCATTTACCTAAATAATTTAAGCGCGCTTCTTCTTTAAACAGCTTTTGTAGACTTGTAGACGCACACTTTGGCAAACCCACATGTATGAGCAGGTTTGTTGTTGGTTTAACATCAACACATGTCATTTCTATTTCCAAACTGATCAATGAATAACGTTTTTATTAATTGCTCAAAGAGCGCCCGGTAAAACAGGTCTTTTTAAAAAGCAATTATTTGCTTAGATTTGCCATGGCTGATTCAAGGCCTTTAATCGTCAGAGGGTACATTCTTCCTTCTAATAAACTCTGGCAAATTTCTATAGATTGCGTCCAGTGCCATTGATCTTCTGGCACAGGGTTTAGCCACGCAATCTTATCAAAATTTTTATCAAGCTTTTCAAACCATTCTCTACCCGACTTTTGATTCCAATGCTCAACACTACCACCAGGCTGTAATATTTCATAAGGTGACATCGAGGCATCACCTACAAATATTACTTTATAATCTTTTGAGTATTTATGAAGAATATCGTTAATATCAATAGACTCACTTTGTCGACGATACCCATTTTGCCAAACTGATTCATAGATAAAGTTATGAAAGTAAAAATACTCCAGGTGTTTGAATTCGGTTCTTGCTGCGCTAAACAACTCTTCACAAGTGCGGATAAATGGATCCATAGAACCACCCACATCAAAAAACAACAATACCTTAACCGCGTTATGGCGCTCGGGACGCATTTTAATATCAAGAAAGCCGGCATTTTTAGCCGTTGAAGAAATCGTATCAGGAAGGTCTAACTCATCAGCTGCGCCGGTACGTGCAAATTTTCTAAGGCGACGTAGAGCCACTGATATGTTGCGAGAGCCTACTTCTGTGGAATCATCAAGGTCTTTAAAATCCCGTTTATCCCAAACCTTTACAGCTCTTTTGTTTTTTCCATTGGGCCCAACACGAATACCTTCAGGGTGATATCCTTCTTGACCAAAGGGCGATGTTCCCCCCGTACCAATCCATTTATTACCACCTGCATGCTTTTCATCTTGTTCTTCGAGGCGTTTTTTAAATTCTTCTATCAACTTCTCAAGACTACCCAATGATTTCAACCTGGCTTTATCTTCTTCTGACAGGGCTTTTTCAAACTCTTTACGTAACCAGTCTTCAGGTATCAGTTTTTCCAGAAGATCATCAAACTCTTCAAGGCCATTAAAATAAAGACCGAATGCCCTATCGAATTTGTCAAAATATTTTTCATCCTTGATTAATATGGCGCGACTCAACACATAAAAGTCATCAATACTGGCAAACACCAGATGACTCTGAAGTGCCGCCAGCAAATCTAACAACTCCCTGATAGTGACTGGTATACCGGCTTTTTTTAAACCATAAAAGAAACTAATAAGCATTTCTTATTCTCAATATGGTTAGCGGGTTGCTCTACGATGCATAAAAGCCAGGCGTTCCAGAAGCTGTACGTCCTGCTCATTTTTCATTAATGCACCATATAATGGTGGTATCGCTTTAGAACCATCAAGATCTTTTAATATCTCATCAGGAATATCATCTGCCATTAATAACTTAAGCCAATCTATCAATTCTGACGTAGAAGGCTTCTTCTTCAAACCCGGCACATTACGAATATCAAAAAAAACATTCAAGGCTTCACTTACCAGATTTTGTTTAATATCAGGGTAGTGAACATCAATAATTTGCAGCATGGTTTCACGGTCAGGAAATTTTATATAATGAAAAAAACAGCGACGCAAAAACGCATCAGGTAATTCTTTTTCATTATTACTGGTAATTACCACTATAGGGCGCTGTTTTGCCTTTATCACTTCTCCGGTTTCATACACAAAAAATTCCATTTTATCGATCTCAACCAGCAAATCATTAGGAAACTCAATATCTGCCTTATCAACTTCATCAATCAACAAAACAACTTGTTCATCTGCCTCAAACGCTTCCCACAATTTTCCTTTTTTTATGTAATTGCCGACATCATGTACTTTTTCATTACCAAGCTGGGAATCGCGAAGCCTTGATACCGCATCATACTCATACAGGCCTTGCTGCGCTTTGGTTGTCGATTTTATATGCCATTGTATCAACCGTTTACCCAAACCTTTGGCCAATTCCTCTGCCAGCATGGTTTTTCCCGTACCAGGCTCACCTTTTATCAACAAGGGCTTCTGTAGCGCTACAGCTGCATTAACTGCCAACTGTAAGTCATCAGTCGCTACATACTGCTTAGTACCTTTAAAACTCATCTATAACCTCGAAATTAGCGAAATTTTTACTATTTGTTAACTTTTGACAGGCATTCCACTATGAAACCTGAAGAGCCCATCTTCTGACAGGATGGCATTTTTCTCTATTTCTCCGAAGAAGGCTACTCTTTCTTCAATGGGATTTTTGGAATATTGTTCAGCCAATGACAAATAATCCTGAAAATGTCTGGCTTCGGATTTCAAAAGGGATAGATAAAACTTTTGCAGCTCCTCATCAAGATGAGGGGCCAAACAGGCAAACCGCTCACATGAACGCGCCTCTATATAGGCACCCACAATAAGTGAATCAATGAGTTTCTCAGGCTCAAGTTTGGTAACTCCATTTAGAAGTAGGCCGACATAACGTGAAGGTTTTAATGCACGATATTTAATGCCACGCTTTTTTAAAACCTTTAATACCTGTTCAAAATGTACTAATTCTTCCCTTGCCAACCTGGACATTTTACTTAATAAGTCAGGTTTATCAGGATGCTGAAATATGAGACTCAGTGCTGTTCGGGCAGCACATTGTTCTAGATAGGCGTGATTTAT
>CBDUPD010000039.1:0-10774 GCA_965368985.1 uncultured Spongiibacteraceae bacterium
CTGTGTAATTTTGCAAACCATCAACACCATTAACCAATACCGTATTCACTGCATTCCACAATGTACGTCGTTCGGTTAATTGAGCCCAGCGACCATCTCGATGAGTAGGATAAACTGGAATATTAAAAGTATCCGGATATTTGGCAAGCATGGCCTTTAAGCCTTCACTTAAATTATTCTGGTACCGCATCATATTACTTGCTGTAACAGTATAAAGAACTTTGTCATTGGCATAAGGGTCAGGATAAACATCACCACTTCCCATATATGACAAGCCTGAAGGCACACCTGACATTGAGCCTGTCCACGCAGGTATTGACCCATCATCATTTGATGCTTTCTCTGCACCCATAGGAGTTAATTCTGAACCCAGTTTCTTTGCTTCCTGCTGCGAAACTGCTGCGTTAACTGCTGGTAGTGCAAACAAAATGCCCAACAACCCGCATGTAAAAACAGTTTTTATATTCATTATCTAGATCTACCTCGTTAACATTTCAATCACTCTTTTTATAAAAAGTATCGCCACAAAAGGCAATGCTCATGACAAGAGCTTGTTTTGTAGTATGTAGACTATAGCAATCCACAACATTTTCAAAGTTCACACCGCTATCAAAGTGAACCAATATACATTAAATGTCAGTAACTAAATGCTTGATACAACAGCCAATTTATAAATTAAGCTTGTTGAGCTTTTTTAGCCAACTTCATGTTTTTCTTATTTCTTTTCTTCTCTTCTTTGGCAACAACCTTCTCAGGTTTAATAAGGAAGTTTGCAAGTGCCGGTAACAACCAGATAGCACCAATCATATTCCATAAAAACATAAAGGTTAATAACTTACCCATATCTGCCTGAAATTTGATAGGTGAAAAGATCCATGTACCCACACCAATAGCCAGAGTCACACCAGTTAACACAACTGCCTTACCTGTTGTTCTCAGCGTATTAAAATACGCTTCCTGCAATGGCATTCCCTCTTTTAAATAGGTTTCTAATCGACCATAGATATAAATACCGTAATCGACACCAATACCAACACCCAGAGCGATTACCGGTAGTGTTGCCACTTTCACCCCAATACCTAAATAAGCCATCAATGCCTGACACAAGGCTGACGTTAAAGATAAAGGAATTACAATACAGGCCACTGCAGATAAAGAGTTAAAACTTGCGAAAACCAATATACAAACAACAAGATATACCATTATCAACATACGTTGCTGCGCATCACCAATAACCTCATTTGTAGCAGCTTCTATACCCGCATTACCTGTTGCCAGTTGAAACTCAAGATTCTCCATTTGGTTCTCTTCAATAAACTTCTCGGCAGCCAATACAACTCTCTCGAGTGTTTCTGCCTTATGGTCAGCCAGGAAAAGAACTAGCGGCGCATAACTACAATCCGAACTAACAAGCTGGTTAGGAATCTGGAAGAAAGTACTATCAATTGCCCGCTGATCACGAGGAATAGTATTCCATTTCAAACTTCCCTCATTAAAACCGGCCAAAACCTGCCTGACAACAAAGGAGAGAGAAACAGAAGATTGCACGCCTTTTACATTTTCCAACTCCCAACCAAACCGATCCATCACTTCAATATTCTCATAGGTTGAACACATATCTTTAGGTGTTTTAACCATGATAAGGAAAATATCAGAGCTTACGGTATAGTTGGTCGAGATATACTTGTTATCAAGATTATACCGGGAGTCAGGGCGCAACTCTGGCGCTCCCTCATCCAGATCACCAATTTTCAGGTCTTTGCCACCATAGATACCAATTGCAAACCCCACTACCATCAACGCAAGGGATACAACAGCAACCTTAGGGCTCGCCCCTTTAGCAATAAACTCCCAAAGGACCGGATGTTTTTCATTCTTGTTATTTACATGCTTTATTCCCGCTTTGGTAATACCAAAATATGACATGATAATAGGAAGCAATACCAAATTGGTTAGTATAATAACAGCTATACCAATACATGCCGCATAGGTTAAGTCTTTAATAGCAGGTATATCAATAATATGCAGTGTAGCAAAGCCAATACCATCAGATATCAAAGCTGTCATACCAGGAACATACAGGGCCCTAAAGGCTCTGCGTGATGCCATTTCAGAGTTATCACCGTCAGACATATGAATCCCAACGGTATTAATTATCTGAATGCCATGACTAATACCAATAGCAAACACCAAAAATGGAACCAGACTCGAATAAGCACTCAGCGGCTTACCAATACTTACAAGAATACCGAGCTGCCAAACGACCGCAATCACTGAACAGATGAGTGGCGCCAGCGTACCAACCGCACACCGTGAATACCAAAACAACAGAATCAGTGTTATCACAAAAGCCGCACCAAAGAACGAAGCGATGAGTGGGCCAGCATCGGTTAAATCACCTATAAGCTTGGCAATTCCAATAACATGAATCTTAATGGTATCTGATTGATATTTATCACGAATTTTCTCTTCCAACTCCAAAGAAAACTTGTGGTAATCAAGAGACTCACCCGTATCAGGGTCAACATCAAACAGTGTTGCTGAAACAATCGATGATTTAAAGTTATCAGCGACGAGGCTACCAACACGCCCTGAACGCAGTATATTTTGGCGAAGCTCATTTAGTTTTTCAGGAGAACCATCATAAGAATTCGGGATAACCGGCCCCCCCTCAAACCCTTCTTCTGTGACCTCGGACCAACGAACATTTGGCGTCCAAACCGACTCCAGCCCTCGACGATCAACCCCTTCGAGATAAAACATCTCATCACTGATCTGTTTCAGGGTTTCCATATATTCTTTTGTGAAAATATCTTTATCGGTAGTTTCTACCGCAACCTGAATAGTAGTTCCCGCTGCACCAATATCATCGAGATTGGCAATCATATTTTGAATAAATCGATGCTCCTGAGGAATCATCTTCAAAAAATTGGTATCCATACGAATATGAGATGCCTGCCAGGTCAAAAAGATTGTTGCCACGAAAAAAACAAGCAACAAAAAAGGCCTGAAATTAAAAATCAGGCGCTCATAAATCTTTGCTTCTGAACCAAACTGATACGAACTGAGATTTGATTGCTCAGACATGGATTACCTCTAAAAAAACTCTAATTATTTTGTTGATGCAGTGTTTACTTCATTTTTTTCGTCAACTTCGAAGTGATGGATACCACCCTGCCCAACCAACAAAAACTTATTACTGTCCAACACAACCACATTACTCAATGATGCCCGTGCCGGAAGAGTGTACTGTTTAAAAGAACTGCCCTTATCATGACTTATGGAGATTGAACCACCTGTTCCAACAAGTACGAGATCACCATCACCATAAATAGAGCCATTTGATAGCGAATAATCAATGCCTGGATAGATTGTTTCCCATGTAACACCCAAATCAAGACTTCTAAATGTATTGCCACGCAAACCGGTAGCAACAATCATTGAACCATCCTGAGCAACTGTAAGACCAAATATAGAACCGTCATAACCAAGATCAGCTTTCGTCCAGGTTACTCCATTATCCTGGCTATACACAGCAAAACCAGCCTCTCCACCAATGATAACAGTGCCGTTTACCACACCCGTCACAGCATTCAAATGATACTTATCTTCATTACCAATATTTTTGCTTTGATCTTTCCAGGTTTTACCACCATCAGTAGTACGAACCAGTGATCCAAATGCACCCACTGCCCAACCATTGTTTTCATCAGAGAACCATACATCCATCAACGGAGGAGCAACAACAACACCATCAAGCCGGGCTTGAGCATTTTCAACCTCCCACTTCGCCTCTTCGAGTTGTTCTTCCTGGGTCATCGGTGTAACTTCATAACCATATTCATCAACTTCAGTAACAGGAACTTCCTGTAAGGGGGTAACACCTTCACCCACCTCTACTCGACTCGGACCGATAGCTATTTTAATTTTTAATGCTTTTAATTCTTCTTTAGCCTGATGTAATGAAGCAACATTGAGCTCTGATTGAGCCTTCAAACCGTCACGCTGTAATACCCAGGTTGCTCCACCGTCTTCAGTGTGAATAATGTGGCCATCATGACCTACTGCCCAACCCAAACGCTCGTTAATAAAATCAACCGCAGTTAACATTTGCGCCGTTGGTACTCGGGATTGAGTCCAGGATTCCCCATTATTACTGGAAACCAGAACATGCCCTCTCTCACCAACTGCAACTATTTTTGAGCCATGGCGATCCATATCAAGCAGTAATGATTTGCTAGCCTTGGGTTTTATCGAAGATTCAACTGGTTCTGCAGCAAAAGTAGGTATCGAAATAACTGCCAGAATCATAGAGCATACAAGTAATGGTTTTACCTGAGCTATACTCTTAAAAGAGACACGCATGAAGAACTTTCCTCTCGAGTTTTATTATTATATCGCTCTTCAGCAAACAGTTATTACTCTCACTACTCTTATCACGGCTGTCGAACAGGATATGAGCTGTTATAGCAATTCAGGCTTAAAAGCGCTGCTTATTATCACAAAATAACACAACAAAGCCCAGTCTCTTTTTTGCTTAAACGCACGATAAAAGCGGAATCCGGGATTAGAATTAAAAAATATACTGTTTAAATAAACACCCCAATTAAAATTCAAGGTGCTGTGCGATAGGCTGACCTGATAGATTGTATATATTTACAACCAATTCGATATCCGAAAGAAAACCATACGGATCTTTTGTACCCAGCATTTTTCTTATTGAAGACTCAATTTTATCGACTAGCCATGACTGACAATAAAACGACAACTCTACTTTTTTTGCTTTTTTACCAAATTCGCTATGCCAGTTGAGCAACTTCTGGGACACCTGGCCAAACTGCACAATGAACTGCCCCCCATCGTCACTGATTAACTGTATATGTATTTGTGACTCTTTAAAAATCAATGCCTTGCGAGTTTCTGTGATAGTAACAGTTAACTTCTTTTCAGGGAGCACTGATGCTCCCATACCCGCGACTGAGCTGGAAGCTTTTGCTGTTGTCGCGGCCTCAATATCTTTTTCTGCCTCGGTAAAATTATCTTTTAAGCTTAATGATTCATGTGGCGCTGAAGATGCAGCTACATTTAACGACTCCCCAACTTGCTCCGGCTTATTCTCCCTTGGCCGATCCGTTTCACCCTGCTCTATTGCCTTGATTGCTTTTGCAACAGCAAGGCAACTCGAGAAACGGTCATCTATATTTTTGGCCATTATTTTATCTAGAAAGCTCTGATAGTGTTTAAAGCGGTCCGGTAATATTGGAACAGGCTCGGATACCTGAGCTAACGCAACACCAATCGGGTCTTCTGCGATATAGGGCTGCCTTTTGCAGAGCATTTCATAAAAAACCACCCCAAGCGAATAAACATCACTTCGCCTATCAAGCTTAAATCCTCTGGCCTGTTCTGGAGACATATAGGCAGGAGTGCCAATCATGGTGCCTTCTTGAGTCAGGTTTTTGGATCTATCTGAGCTGGCAATACCAAAATCAGTAAGCACAGCAGAATTGTCTTCACGAAACATGATGTTATCAGGCTTAATATCTCGATGAACAATTCCCTTGCCGTGGGCATAGTGCAACGCCTCAGCAATTTCACGAATAATTTGCAAAACTTCCGCCTCTTCAAGACCCAACTCAATCCAATGGGATAGAGAATTTCCTGGAAGATATTCCATGGCAATATAGTAGTGTGAATCGATTTTTCCAACATCGAATACAGGAATGATATGAGGGTGGTTGAGCGTGGCTACGGTTTTAGCTTCAATAAGAAAACGTTCTGCAAACTCACGTTCAGTCTCAAGAGTTGGCGTTAAAATTTTGATCGCCACCTTGCGATCAAAATTTTCCTGAATAGCCAAATGAACAATAGCCATACCTCCCTTACCTATCTGTCTATCTAGGCGAAACCCGGGAATTTGCAAATCCATATCGAGCCCCTCAGGGATTAATTAAAACGGCAAGAAATCAATTGCCCATCGTGTAGTCGTCGTCTCAACATCTTCGGCACCGAAATCTATCAACTTCATACGACTGATCAGCTTACTTTCAAGCCCGGTATCATTGAGGTCTGAAGCCATAATCTTACATGCAGAAACAAAACCATCAGGCTCTATTACAATCTCGAAAGTAACCTTCCCACTCAAGGTTGGGTCATTTCTCAATGCTCTGTTATAAATTGCATAAAGAGCGCCTTTATTCTGATCCAGAACTGCACGAATTCTCTCTTCACTACGACTTCCGGAAACATCTGAACCTTCGCCCGCTCCATCATCAGAGACTGAAGACCCACCCAATGTAATGCTATCAACTTCTGTAACTTCTCTACCATCGATAGAAGCAACACCTGAAACCGATGGTAGCGCATCAGTTTGTATACCACCACTGGTAGCAGTCGCCTTACCCATAATGACAGAACGTTTTACATTTAACGCCTCAGCACCTTTTTTGGTTAATGCTTTATTCGTTGTCGGCTTAAATGCCTGACGCATAGCCGCCAAATCATCTTTCATTTTTAACAAACCAAGCTTTTTAACTTTTTCCCGAGCCTTTTTCACATCTTTAGGTTTAGGCTTTTCTTTTTTCTTTTCAGCCGGCTTTTTTTCCTTAGCCTTGGGTTTTGGCTTAGGCTTGGGCTTAGGTTGTTCTTTTTTCTTTTTAAGAATTTTAACCAGCGAGTCTGGTACTTTTTCAAGTTTTTTTCGATCAGGCTCAGGCAAGGTAATGCTCTGTATCCATAAACCACTAACAAAGGTAAAAAGAATAAAAATTATCGCAAAAAGAATAAATCGCTTATCTTCTCGAGATGACGATGACCAAGGTAGTTGCAGGTCAGGAGACTGGTACAAAACTGCCATTACGAGCCCTCCTTACCTTTGTCTTGTTTTTCAAGAATTCTTGTAACCGCAAGAGAGATATCTCGATATTCTGCAACTGCACACGTAGCCATTATTTTTTTCAATATCTGGTAAGGAACTTCTTTATGCCCTTGAATAGTAATTGCCCGTCCTAATGCCTTTTCTTTCTCTGTCATCTCAGGGCGGCGAGACGCCTGATAAACAAGCTCAGTTTCAAGATTTTTAATTATGTCTTCTTCACTTGATTTAATTGAAGCTACATCAGCAACCTTGCGTCCCTGAATAACGATTTCAATATCACTCACTTGTACAACCAAGGTTTCTTTAGGCAGCTCTTTTGCCAGAGATTTTGGCATCTGAATATCTTTCGTATCTTTTAATACCTGCACATCTGATGAGTTCACCATCAAAAAGAATACCAAAATAGTAAAGATATCCATCAATGAAGTCAGGTTAAGGTCAGACTTTTTCTTCATGCGCGCATGATGGCGCTGCATTCGCTTGGCACGTAATGACTGCTTCATTTCGCGTCTCCTTCAGGAGCAGCCGAAGCTTCAGCTTCACCACCACCACCGCCAGGTGCATCACCTAAAGAGATATCAGGAAACAGCTCTGCATCAACCACATCGGTAACAACAACTGCTTTATACGAACGCACAGCATCCATTGTTGATACTATGGTTTGGTAATTGGTATCAGGCTCTGCAAGTATCAGAATATCTTTTTTCTCTTTATCCTGATTTCTAAAATGATCCTTGAGCAGCTTTAACTGATCAGTCAGTTTTTTATAATTATATTGCCCGTTTTCCACTGGAAACTGAGACATAGCAACTCCAGCCGGAAAATTCAACATCATATGATCTTTACGAATGATTAACTCAATCTGCTCATTCTTTTTAGGATCATCAGGATTGCTTGCACCTGGGGGAAGCTTAATCTCAAGAATTGCCGTTGAAGCAAAAACCATATTTAATAAAAGAACAGGAACCAACACAATCATGAGATTCATGAAAGATGTGATATTTAACTCTGCATCTTCTTTTGGTTTTCTATGACGCGCCATATTATAAAACTCTGAAAATTAGTCGATTAACTCAAAAAACAAGAGCACTTAGCGTGAAATTATATTCAGGAACTTAACGCCAGCCATTTCCAGGCTATCGACAATTTCAGTTGTTTTAGTTTGTAACAGTGCATGACAAAGAATCAACGGAATTGCAGCAATCAAACCAAAGGCCGTGGTATTCATCGCTACCGAAATACTTTGTGAAAGCAAACTGGCTTTTTCAGATGGGTCAGCATTCGCAACAGCTGTAAAGGCAGCAATCAAACCAATAATTGTACCAAGCAGACCTAACAGGGTGGCTATATTTGCAAGCGTAGCCAGGTAAGCAGTACGTTTTTCAAGTCTGGGAGTGGCTTCCATTACACCCTCTTCCATAGCATAAGCTACATCATCTCGATCTTGAGTTACTTTTATTCTTGCTGCACCAGCACCAATAATACGACTGATTGGCGCTGAAGAAGTATCAGCCATTTTTACCAATGCATCGTACTGAGCCTTTTTAATAAAAGGTAGCATGGCATCAAAAGCTTTTCGGTTTGATGCTTTAGCCATACTCAAGAATATATAACGTTCAAGTGCAATAGCTAACCCTAATGCCAAAACACAGGCAATAGGATACATAAATGCACCGCCGTCTTGGAAAAATTCAATAATAGTATCCATAGTTGTTACCTATCTATTTACGGTTTGGTTTTTATATTGGTATAAAGTTCTTATAATTATTTTGTTAAAGTAAGCGCTATTTATTCTAATTTGGTTATAAGCTGCTACTTTCATATTCTGACCAGTTATTTTAATGATTTATAAAATAATTTGTAGCCGCTTTTTGTATCTTTATTGTAATGATCTGGTTATTTTCGGGTATCTTTTCTCATTGATGACATATATTGCATTTCACGATTAAAAGTATCTCGATCTAAAGTATGAAAAACATCTGCACCCAAGCCAAGACCGGTTATATCGCCACCAAAATAATCCGGATCGATCGGTTTTTGCCAAGGCACAATGCTTATTACTTTGGGCTGCTCCTGACTACCTGTAATTGTAGACTCAATCATAATAATTTCCTGAGAAACTACCGGTACAGAGATAAAAATAAACAGGATAAGAATTAAACGTTTCATTTTTACTCCTTACTCTCTTTAGAAACAGGAACATTTTCAGACGCTGCATTAGCAGACTCCTGCTCTGAAACAGGTTCAATTACTTCCGAAGCTGCTTCAGGAACCGCTTCTGGAAGAGTAGCTGATTCTGTAGAATCTGTATTCATAGCATCTGCAGACTCTGGAGAAACTACTTGCTCAACCACAGGCTGCTCAATAACTATTCTCTTAATGCCCAACTTCTTCATTTGACGCTCTACATCAATACTCCAGCCAAGAATCTGTCTATCAGGTGTCGCTAACAAGCTGTTATATTCCTCATAATACAGAAGCGCTTCAGCAAGTTTCCCCATATATAAATCATAAAGAATACCCAGGTTCTTAAGCGCAGGTAAGAATGCTCCCCATAAATCAATAGCGTCAAGATATTCTTTTTCGGCTGCCGCAAAGTCACCTTCTGTTCTATGAATATATGCTTTCAATAAACGAGCATCAAGGTGGAAATTATTACGAGACAATGTTGTTTCAAGGTGTTTCAAAGCAGCCTTGTTGTCGCCTTGGCCCGATTTCATAACTGCAAGGTTATAGGAAGCGCCTGAAAGTTCGGGGTATGTGTCAACAATTTTCAGAAGCATAGCTTCAGCTGTCGCCTCATCTCCAGAACTCAATACATCATAAGCTGCTGAAAAATCCAGTTTTGCCTGCCTTGAAACAAGCGGCGCATTGGATAAATACGGATTCGGCCCAATTTCTTCAAGCTTCAATAAACGTAGACGCTCACGCTTTTCCTCTTCGGTCTCTACAATAACAACAGCCTGCTCTTCAGTCTGCTCAACAACCTCTTCAGGCTTGGTATCATTTCCACCACAAGCAACCAGAAAAATTGACAACAAAAATGCTGAAAAGCAGAACGTAAAGTGTTTAGTAAATAACATCACTATACCCCACTCTTTCTTCTGTTTTATTGTATCGCCCTGGCAATAAGCGAGCTAAAGTTTCAATACTTTTTGCAACCCAGCCATCAAAGCTTCCTTGTTGACTATTTTGAACATTGGTTTCATGAATCTCGATAGACCTTTCTTCAAATGGATAAGCTTGCTCTTCAAGCAAAATCGAGTACTGCTCAAGCTCAAGCTCACTTAAACCTTTAGGTCGCTCTGAATCCATTAAGTCATAACTAAGCTGGGCATAGATATCACCAACATAAAACGTTGCCTGCGTAGAAAACTCTTGCACACCATAGTCAAGAATCTTCTGATAACGCTTCAATGCCTCATCAAGAGCCTTTTTCTTCTTCTTCAAAGATTTTTTCAAAGGTAGAGTCAGCTTAATTTCCTCAAACGCTTTCAGGTAGTCTGCTGCAAAAACATTCCGAGCGTGCACAGCAAGGTATTTGGATCGATCTGTTCTCTCCTTACCCGCCTCATCATCATATTTAATAATACTTTCAAGCCAAAAACGATAGCGGTAATCATTACCCTGCTTGCGATACATTTCACTCAGACGATAACGTGTCTCCATCGCCAAACCAAAGGGCTTGGGATAGGTATTTACATACTCTCTAAACATTTTCAAAGCACGGTCATCCTTACCTGCTTTTTCATAGTACTCTGCGGTCAGGAACATTGCCTGACGCTTCTTCTCAGGATCTTTTGTTAATGCTGTAACACGGGTTAGCTCTTCAGCAGCAAGTTCAAATTGTTTCAAGCCTTCAAATGCAGCCAGCATTTTAGAAGAAATATCCAGACT
>CBDUPD010000040.1:0-10683 GCA_965368985.1 uncultured Spongiibacteraceae bacterium
TGATTTTTTTACCAATCGTTGCCATAACCTTAAATCCGTAGGTCGCAAGGCCGATAACAATACCACCACCACCAAGCAATAATATCCATGCCGGCATAGCTGATTTCTGTGCGATCTCGCCACCATTACCAATAATACCCACGATTGCTGCCAAAGGACCTACCGCATTAGCCACATCATTTGAGCCATGGGCAAAAGCCATGGCACAGGCTGTAAAAATCATCAATACTGCGAAAATCTTTTCAACATTTGCAAACCGGAACGACTCTTCAGACAGATCTCTTTTAACTCTGCTTAACAAAAACTTACCAAAAATACTGACAACAACACCGGCTACTATTGAGATTAATATGCACTGGTAATATTCATAGTGCAGGCCAACATGCTTAAGCCCTTTCACCATGGTTACCATCGAGATCATAAAGCCGACCAAGAACATATAAATAGGGACATATTTTTTGGCATTACCGAAGGGATCTGAGGTATCAAGAATAATTTTCTGTACGCTTCTGAATAACCAGAAAGAAATAACACCGGCTAATAAGGGCGATACCACCCAGCTTGCTACAATGCTACCTACCTTGGCCCATTTAACCGCATCAACAGATATTCCTACTGCAGCAAAACCAACAATAGCACCTACAATACTATGGGTAGTTGAAACAGGCCATCCGGCAAGGCTGGCAACTAACAACCAAATACCAGCAGCCAAAAGAGACGCCATCATGCCATAAACCAGCAAATGGGGTGTATCCATAATGCCACTGGGGTCGATAATCCCCTTTCGAATGGTTGAGGTTACTTCACCACCGGCAAGATAGGCACCGGCAAACTCAAAGATCATCGCAATGATAATCGCTTGTTTGATTGTCAAGGCACCGGAACCAACCGAAGTACCCATGGCATTGGCTACATCATTAGCACCAACTCCCCAAGCCATGAAAAAACCAAAGACACAGGCCATTATTAACAATATGGAACCATATTCAGCAATAATACTCATAAACTTTTCCGCTATATAAAAATGATGT
This sequence comes from uncultured Spongiibacteraceae bacterium, assembly GCA_965368985.1. Taxonomy (GTDB): domain Bacteria; phylum Pseudomonadota; class Gammaproteobacteria; order Pseudomonadales; family DT-91; genus CAZTZY01. Next base: position 1,032 of record CBDUPD010000040.1, read on the forward strand.
TCAAAGGTTTATTTAAATAATATTGCCGGGATTAACGCGCCAACAGTAATGACAATCGACTACCTACTTTTTGGGCTTTATCTGCCAGATCACCAATCCAGTCAATCACCTTATAGAGAAACATGACATCGATAGGATTAAGGGTTTTTTCAATTTCAAATAACTGGGCTCTAACTTTTACCTCAAGCTGATCCGCTTGATTCTCAAGCATATCCAGCTGCTTGATCAGCTTTTCAATAATAATAATCTCACGCCCACCGAAGCCTGTTTCCAACAGTTCATCCAACTCTTCAATCGCACGCGAGGCTTGGGCAGAGGTTTCTACAGCGGCCTTGGTGAAATCTGGAATGGTTTTATGTAATTCCTGCGGAAGCGACATTTTACAGCCAAGCATAATACCGGCTATATCTTTAGTGCGATTGGCAATATTGTCTTGCATAGCAACTACTTCGAGCAAATCAGAACGCGGCACAGGCATAAATAGACTTTTGGGTAAATTCTGACGAATCTCTCGCTTGAATTCATCAGCCTCATGCTCAAGGCCAACAATACGCTGCTGAATGCTTTCAGCTTTGACCCAATCATTAGCAACTACAGCATCGAAAAATTCAGTAAGACAGGATGCACATTCATGTGCTTTGGTCATGTGGCATTGAATAGGCCTGATAGGAGATTGGCCAAAGATATTTGAAAAAATATTGTTACCACCCATAGGAGATATCCTTTATGAATTTTCGTGAATTATAGGGTATATATAAGTGGCAATCTACGCGACCTGAAACATTTATTTCAGATAAATTACATATTTATGACAGTTATAAATTTCTACCTTGAGCTATGTCATAGTTCGCCCACAAACCAACTTAAATTATACCGCAACTTATTTGACCACAGCCTGATTGATTTTCACCCAACCAGAAGCTTCACTCTCTTTTTCAAGGCCAAACCATTCTTTTAAATGTTGAGTCTGTAGTGGCTTAGCCTCTTGACCAACAGCTGCACCTGAAGAAGATAAACGAATGGATATTTTTTTACCACAACCCCACGGCCACAACACACAATATAAAAAAACATCTTTATTTGGGTTTGACGAAAGCAGCAGTTGCCCCGAATTCAAGCCTCCAAGCCGCCTTACAACCCCCTGGATAGCGGGAGGCGCTGCGCAAATAGTTGAAGCATCCCAGTAATAACCAAAATAGTACTCCAGACTGGTCAATACATCCGATTCATCACTGATATCAAACTCTGCCATAACAACATTAAAGCGGTCATCCCATTTCCACGACAATATACCCTGAAATGTCGCCACAAAATCAGTACAGGCTTTTTCAAGATCCGAATAGGTGAGATTTTGCATCAAAGGGCTTTCATCGCTAAACCACCCCTTGGCAGTACGTTCTGCTGCAACCGACCACCAGATAAAACCAATAATCACAAATTGCATGGGAAGCCTCAAATAAATAAGAAGCGGTGACATATCACTGTAAAGATGTGAATTAATAGCCATATTCAAATTGGCTGGAAAAACAGCAATACATAAGGCAATAAGCCCGCATGCTGAAAACAGACGTGTTTGAGGTACCAATATGCCTACAGCCCCCAACAGCTCAAATATTCCGCTGATATAAACCAGCTCTTTATGAAACGGAAGATAACCCGGCATTGCCGATACAAAAAAATCAACAAAGATAAAGTGCCCGAGCCCTCCACACATAAAAAACAAGGCAACAATCAACAATGGAATTCTTGGCATTATTATTATCCTTTCTTATTTGTATTCGCCAATAATAAGCAAAATATCATAAAGTAGATTACAGGGAGTTCAAATAGACCTTGATCACACCCTCAGAATAATTGAATAATTATATGCTGTTGTCCAACCAACCTGATTGTCGGCTGTGGTCACTATGGTAGCCGTGTGATGACACAAATACTCTTATCTAAGTGTAGTACTATACTGATTGCTAAGCTTTTTATTCAGGAAAATATTTTGGACACAATCAGTTGGCTATTTCCACAACTAACCACTATGGAATGGCCTGCCCATTTAATTATATTCATTATCAATATCGCTCTTCTGATATTTACAGAACCTTTACTGAATTAATAAGGTATCGTTTATTTACATCATCCTTTACGACGCTAGTAACAACCATCGCACTCTGGTAAGAAACAGCCGCTTTATTCAAAAGCAAAATAGATAACCTCAGCCGGATTACCAGTATAGACGGGATAAGACAGACTCTAACTTTTAATATCAGTTATACCAAAACCCATGGTGAAATACTTGAAGAACGCCTTGCTGACCTGACCCACTACAAAAGTAAAATTGATCGAATGTTTGCAAAATCATTTGAAGCAAGCCGCATGAATTACGACATCAAGATTAATGAACACAAACATTTTGAATGGGCGATTACCAATACCGGTGACTATGCACTTGAATACACACTCTGGTTTTATCTTGAGCGCATACCCAACACCCAAGTTACAGCGACTATTCGCAAACATTTAATGGGTACTATCTACAAGATTGACGATGCAGTTTATACACAATCTGTTATTGAAAATATTCAACTAGCCACTCCATACCTCAACAGCACATCAATATACTCATTACCTGCAAAAAATGAGAACTCAAGCAGCCAAAAAATTGCTTAAAATTCAACCAAGACATATGATATGGGGCAACTTTTTAATCAATAGCTATATTTTTCTATTATTTAGGACGTAAAAAGCAAAAAAAAAGCCATACATTCAGTGCCATATCAGGAATATGGTCTAAGATTAGATAAAATAATAAGAATCCAGGACAGAGAGTGTCAACAACCGAAGTTCAAGAAAACAGATTGATGCAGTTAGCCCACCGCATCATTCCTGACAGCTTGCTTGATAATCACGAGACTCGCCTTAAAGCGGTCGTCTTACTGCTCACTCTTATCGGTAATTTGACCATATCAGCACTACTTATACCTGTATTAATATATAGCTTCGCAGACTCCCCTATTGTTACTGAAAGAGGCATCCAATTAATCAGCGGCTGCATTACGCTTTATATTGTATCAATGATCATATTGAACCGATTTGCCGCATTAAATACCGCAGGCAACATCACACTGGCAGGCATTTATTTTGGCGCACTCATATCAAGCTGGGCCACTGGTGGAATATACTCACCGTTGATGTATATATTATTAATACCCCCGGTATTTGCTTTCGTAATTACCAATATTACTTCTGCTCTGTCATGGTCGGTATTAACAGTTATCACCTTTCTTGCTATTTGGGGAATTGATGAGCTTGCACTGATATACCAACCAATGGAAAAGTATGAATCACTGCAAGTTATCATAAACTCTGCAGATGTTACCGCTTTAAATATCATCATCCCTCTCACAAGCCTGATTGCCATATTAACAATGGTGGCCATCTATGAGCTAAACAGCATGCAGATGAAAAAAATGCTTTCCCAGGAAAGAAATATGTTTGCATTCAAGGCAAGCCATGACCCATTAACAGGCCTTGGGAATCGCGCTGAGTTTGATGCACGTATAAAAATGTCTATCGAACAGGCATGGCATTCAGAATATCCTCTAGCCCTGGTTTACATAGATCTTGATGGGTTCAAGCCTATTAATGACACTCTTGGTCATCATGCTGGCGATATTGTTTTAACAACTATATCGGACCGACTGGCAAAAATGGTTCGTGGAACAGACATGGTTGCAAGGCTGGGCGGTGATGAATTTGCCATTATTCTACAAGGTGTGGGAGACAACCAAAAAATTGAGCCTGTACTTAAAAAGCTACTGACTACAATATCTGAAGACATCACACTTGATGATGGACAAGTCGTCAATGTAAACGGCAGCTTTGGTGTTGCCTATTACCCGGAAGACGCCGAAACACCCGACCGGTTATGCCGCTATGCTGATATGGCTATGTATCTTGCCAAGGAAGAAAAAAATACCTGGCGTTATTATCAACAAGTCAATCATACAGCTGAGTAACAAACTCAAGTCCTATCCAAGCTATCAACTGAACCTGCAGCAGCATGAAACCATTCAAATAACCGGGTATAATTCACGCTTTGTCTTTGACTAACACTTCTTAATATTGTGAAACTCGGAAAACGACTCCAGGCTTTATTTAACACCATATCTGATGCTGCCAGTCTGCAAGCATATGATGAAATATGGGATTGTTGCTGCGATCATGGATTTCTGGGAATAGAACTATTAAATAAAGGCATCTGTAACAGGGTCCACTTTGTAGATCAGGTTGCCGATATTACTGACAAACTCCAAAAGAAATTACTTGGCCTTCCCCCTGAAACCTATTCTATCACAACGGGCTCTGCAGCAGACATTCAACTGGACACAAGCCATAGGCAACTGGTTATTCTGGCAGGCATAAGCGGTAAAACTGCCATCAATATAATGAAAGAAATCCATGGCAATCTGAGCACTTATCAACATGGTGATAACAAACCTTTAGATATCAGCTATCTGGTTTCACCTAATTACTACTTATATGACGTAAGAGAATACCTCATACAACAAGGTTTACATCTTGTTAGTGAGTCTTTGGTATTTGAAAACAATCAGGCAAACGAAATCATTCTGGTGAGCACCCAGCAAGCAACCGTTAAAGACAGCACTATTCAACTGCCATTATCTTCAACGGGAAATATGTGGATAAAAAATGATGATCAACACCGAAACTATTTAAATAGTCTTATTAAACATTATCAAAAAAAGGTCGAACACACTAAAAATATCGAAACCCAAAATAGACTCGACGCCTACAAAAAGCTGGCGCTGTAACAACCCTGTTAAAAAGCTCTATTGTCTACTGTTTCACAGGTTTTTAATCACCTGCTCTTTTATTTTATGGTATAACTTTCTGGAAAGTTCCTGGGCTTTTTCTATTTGCGAAGGTGTCATTTTATTTGCCAGAAAATCCCTGTCTTGCCCTGACATGGGAAATCCGGAACTGGCTGCAATATTGTACCAGGCATAAGCACTAACATAATCAACAGGAACACCCTCACCAAAAGAGTACATTCCACCCAGGTTATCCTGTGCCTTTGCACTACCCTGATTGGCTGCCCGGTGATACCATTTAAAAGCCAGCTTATAATCCTGTGGGGCACCCTCACCTAAATCATATTTATAGGCCAGAATAAGTTGTGCACTGGTATCACCCTGCTCTGCAGCCCTGGTGTACCACTTCACCGCCTCTTCATCATTCTGGGAAACTATCTCGCCAAACTCATACATATAAGCAAGAACCAGCTGGGCCTTAACATCACCTTTTTCTGCCATGTGCACGGTTCTTATAATATCTCCCGAAGCAAAATGCGGGAGTATTATAATAAACAACAACAAAATGATTTTTTTCATTCAATCTTCCTGAGTACAAATATAAAACAGATGGCTTTTAACGATGTCGTGCGCTTATTAAATAATTGTAATCTAAAATGAAGAGTAATCCATTGGCCATTGCGGTTTTTTTTCTAAGATTCCATACCATCTTTTCATATAAACGGCTTATTGACTCATTAAATGGCATAAAAGAGAAATCCAGATAAAACAGCCACTTAATTACAGCTAGAATTTCAGACAAAAAAAAACCAAACCAAAAAATCTTCAACGTTTGTTCACTATGGCTGTTACAATAACGATCTTTTCCCAAGGTAAACGCATGCGTCACGGCCAATTTGATCACACACAAAACCACCGGATTAACTGGCGTGTAGTAAAGGTTTTATGGCCTTATTTACTGGAATTTAAAACTCGTGTGGCTTTAGCACTTGGCTGCCTGTTACTCGCGAAACTAGCAAGCGTCAGCCTGCCATTTCTTCTGAAATATATTGTTGATGACCTGGACAATATTAATCATACAGCCATTGCAGCACCGTTGGGCCTGGTTGCCATCTATGGAGTAACAAGACTGGCAAACGTTATATTCAATGAGTTGCGCGACACATTGTTTGGCCGGGTAACCGAACGCTCTATTCGCCGCATCGGTTTAAAAACATTTCAACACCTGCACAAGCTCGATCTGGATTTTCACCTGAATCGTCGCACTGGTGGTTTGTCGCGTGATATTGAACGAGGCACCACAGGCATTAATTTTCTGATGCGCTTTATGGTGTTTAATATTGTACCGACTCTTTTTGAAGTCTTGATGGTTGTAGGGCTGTTATTTTATAACTACGGCTTTCTGTTCTCTTTTATAACCCTGGCATCTGTTGTCGCCTATATCGCCTTCTCTATCTGGGCAACTGAATGGCGCACCCAATTTATTCGAGAAGCCAATGAAGCTGACTCAACAAGTAATAGCCGTACTGTTGACAGCCTGCTGAATTATGAAACCGTGAAATATTTTACCAATGAAGATTATGAAGCCAAGCTTTATGATTCAGAATTGGAAAACTGGGAAATAGCAAAAAGAAAAAATCGCCTGTCACTGTTCGCACTCAATGCCGGGCAAGCTCTGATCATCGCCTCAGCCATGACATGTATGTTAGCGCTTGCAGCCATTCGCACAGCAAATGGCGAAATGACTATTGGTGACTTTGTATTAATCAATGCATTTATGATGCAATTATTTATACCACTTAACTTTTTAGGCTTTGTATATCGTGAGATTAAAAGCTCGTTGGTCAACATCGAACAAATGGTTGGATTACTTGATAAAGAGCCGCTAATTCAGGATGAAAAAAATGCATTGGAGCTTGGCAAGGTAAAAAGCGACATTCAATTTAACCATGTTCATTTTCACTACAACAAAGACCGGCCCATTTTAAAAGATGTAAGCTTCATCATACCGGTAGGCAAAAAAATAGCCGTTGTTGGAGAAAGCGGTTCAGGCAAGTCTACATTGGTAAAATTACTCTTTCGTTTTTATGATACAACTCAAGGAAGCATCTGCATCGACGGGCATAATATTCGACAACTTACCCAACAATCTTTACGCCAGGCTATCGGTATCGTTCCTCAAGATACAGTACTCTTTAATGACTCCATATTTGAAAACATTCGCTATGGCAGGCCATCCGCAAGTGATGCCGATGTTTATCATGCAATAGAGATGGCACACCTGAAAAGTTTTATCGATGACCTACCCAAAGGCGTCGACACCGTTGTGGGCGAAAGAGGTTTAAAATTGTCAGGCGGAGAAAAACAGCGAGTCGCAATTGCCAGAACCATATTAAAACAACCGGACATTCTTGTATTCGATGAGGCAACATCATCACTTGATAGCAAATCAGAACAAAGTGTTTTACAGGCAATCAATGCTATTGGTGAAAATTATACCAGCCTTGTTATAGCACACAGATTATCCACTATTGTTGATGCTGATAATATTATTGTACTTCATCAGGGCCAGGTCGTTGAACAAGGCAGCCATAATGAACTACTGGAAAAACAGGGTACATATTCAAAATTGTGGAAAATTCAACAAAAGGAACAAATTCAGGAACTGCCTAATGCATAATAGGCAGGAGCGGTCTCCGGTTTGCAAACAATATACTGTTAATACATTCGCGGCCGGGGCCCGCTCCTAAAAAATCATAATATTTAATAAAATAAAATCATTCATCCAATCAGGAAAATAGCGTGAACATACTCGTCATCAACTGCGGCTCTTCAAGTGTAAAATATCAGGTTATTGATGTTGAGAATGAAAACTGCCTGACCAGGGGAATAATAGAATTATCAGGTGACTGCAACTTTACCCACGCGATCAATGAAGTATTGAAAGAAAGTAACAACTGGCCACTGACTGCTGTTGGCCATAGGGTAGTACATGGTGGAGATCAATTTCATGATGCTATATTGATAGATAGCGAAGTGATTGCTGCTATCAGAAACTGGAGCCCTATTGCTCCGCTTCACAACCCTAACAATCTGAAAGGTATTGAAGCTGCCCAGAATGCACTAAAGGACATTCCTCACATTGCCGTATTTGATACAGCATTTCATAGCAATTTACCCAGAAGAGCTTCAACATACGCTATAGACCAGACGTTAGCACACAAACATCGCATTAAGCGTTATGGGTTTCATGGAACATCACATCAATATGTCGCTGAAAAAGCCGCCCAATATCTTGGCCGCCCCTTATCAGAGTTACGTATGGTCAGCCTGCATCTGGGCAATGGAGCAAGTGCTTGCGCCATCGAATTTGGTCACTCAACAGATACCAGCATGGGCATGACCCCTCTTGAAGGTCTGGTTATGGGTACACGTGCCGGGGATATAGATGCCGGTATTATTTTAATGCTTGCACGTGATACAGGTATGAGCATCGAAGAGATAGACACACTTTTAAACAAACAATCCGGACTTAAAGGCTTATCTGGCATTAGTAATGACCTGCGTGAAATAGAAGCTGCTGCATCTGAAGGCAATGATAATGCTCGCCTGGCGATTGCAGTTTTTGCACATCAGGTACGTAAATATATCGGAGCCTATGCAGCGGTAATGGGCGGACTTGATGCCATCATTATTACAGGTGGTATTGGAGAAAACAGCTGTACTATGCGACAACGTATTTTACAACGCCTGGATTTTTTAGGCCTGGTTATTGATGAAGACCTTAATAATGACGTGATGCTGAACAGGGAAAATCCTGTAACCAGAATTAACCATCTTCATTCTCGTGTTCAGGCACTGGTGGTAAAAACCAATGAAGAATTAAGTATTGCCAAACAGACAGCAGCAATCATTAAGAGAAAAAATCAGGTAAATATTACTGACACTATTCCTATTGCCATTAGCGCAAGACATATCCACTTAAATAAAGAGAGCTTTATTGCACTATTTGGTAATGATGCAGAACCAATTAACATCAAAAATCTGGTACAACCTGGTCAATATGCCTGCAAACAAACAGTTAACCTGATTGGCCCCAGAGGGCGTATAGAAAATGTTCGTTTGTTAGGCCCTTTACGTTCCCGGAATCAGGTTGAAATATCACGTACAGACGAATTTCACCTGGGAGTAGATGCGCCTGTACGCGACTCAGGAAAAACCCAGGGCTCTGCCCCGATTATTATCGAAGGCCCTGAAGGCCAATGTCACCTAACAGAAGGTCTTATTTGTGCCAGACGACATATTCACATGCACCCCGATGATGCAAAACGATTTGGCGTAGAAGACAAAGATGAAGTTGAAGTTGCTATCACCGGTGGTGAACGCGACCTGATCTTTTGTGATGTGTTAATTCGTGTCAGCCCGGGATACAAACTGGAAATGCATATTGATACCGATGAAGCTAATGCTGCAGAACTCAGTAATACAAGTAATGGAACACTGGTTTATAGCGATGCCGGTGATGCTGCTGCGACATTACGGATCAAAAAAACATAAGCTACATTTTTGTCGGAAAGTAATAAAGGTTCATACTTACCGGATCAAAAGTTACTTATCTTTGGATCTAGCTAATAGCCGGTGAACCATAAAGTATCATGCTGATAGCGAGGCGCTTAGTGTCATTTGCATATATCAGTCATGAAAATATTTGATGTGCTGTTCTGAGACATTTGCAGGCATTCTCCACCCACAAAGTCATTCCCGCGAAGGCGGGAATCTTTTTTATAAACACTTCCGTTTTACCTTCGTAAGCAGCCACTCAAAAA
>CBDUPD010000041.1:0-10359 GCA_965368985.1 uncultured Spongiibacteraceae bacterium
TATGTGTATATAGATATAGATATAGATATAGTCTAAGTGTCAGATCTATCTATTATCCGGTTGTGTGATTAGACACTTTGTTAATATAGAAATTTTTTTATTAATCTGTGATATCGTTGATGTAGTCTCGAATTATTCGCAAAAATTCCTTCATTTGCATCATCATGCTTACTTATTCTACCTCTTTTAAACTACTTTTGATTCTAGCTTCAGACTAAATATCACCACCGCTATAATGACAGGAATTCCTATCACATAGGAATGAACAAGCCACCTGATTATTGGTGAGTCATCAACTATCCCCATAAAATAATCAGCGACTAAAGGGCCTTTTGTTGCAATGCTGGCACAGATAAACAAGGTTAAAATACTGTGTTGTTGCATGGTATTTTCTGCGATAACAGTATTAATGAATGTGATAAGCATTAAGATGAACCATACCTTATTCAAGCCAGATTGTTTATTAATGATTGTTAGTAGCATAATTTTTTTATCTCAAAACATATAATAGTGGAAAAATAATAATCCAGACAAGATCAATCATATGCCAATAGGATGCAGCACTCTCAAGCCCTTCATAATCATTTTCATCATATAAATTAAAGTGCAGCTTTATGGTTACCCATGAAATGACACACATCCCCATGGCAACATGTAGCCAGTGATTAAACGTTATATAATAATACAGTGAAAAAAATAGATTACCTCTAATGAAAATATTTGCAGTTTCATTCCATTGATATTCCCAGGCCTTGATTCCGCAATATGCTGCACCGCACAATAATGTTAAATACAAAAAAAACAGACAGTGTTCACGATTACCTGCTTGAATTGATTTGATCGCGTTGGCGATAAAATAACTGCTGGTCAGTAATATGAAGGTATTAAGCATGCCGGCGATGGTATTTAGTTGCGCAACCCCTTCGAAGAAAATGTCAGCATGTAAGGCCTTTGCGATAAGAAAGGTTAAAAAGAAAAAACCAAATTCAGTCAGTTCTGCAAAGATAAGAATCCATACAGCGATATTACCGGGTGCTTTCCAGTTATCTGTGTGATCCGTGTACATTACTTGATGTTCAACGGAGTCAATTGCGTTATATGCTGTCATCTTGAGTGATCAGAAATAAGCATCAAACAAACGTTCAATAGCAAGTATTGTTTCATTGTCGTCTGTAAGAGGTTGAGCCAGGCAAACCTTACAGGCTTCTTTAGGGGTTAGTCCTGAGTTAATCATTAAGGCGGTATAAATGAGCAAGCGGGTAGAGGCTGTTTCCTCAAGATCATGATCCTTGAGGTTTCTTAAATCATTACCCAGAGCAACGAGTTGTGTGGCAGTTTGTTGGTCGATACCGGTTTCTTGACAAATAATAACGATTTCTCTCTCTCGTATGGGATAGTCGAAGCTCATGCCAACAAATCGTTGACGAGTACTTGGCTTCAGTCCTTTTATGAAATTCTGGTAGCCCGGGTTATAAGAGATCACCAGCATAAAATCCGGATGAGCTTCCAGGTTTTCGCCAGTTCTATCGATAGGTAATACCCGTCGATGATCAGACAGTGGATGCAAGACGACAGTTGTGTCTTTGCGAGCTTCTACGACTTCATCAAGATAACAGATGCCGCCTTCACGCACAGCGCGCGTAAGAGGGCCATCTTGCCAATACGTTCCCTCTGCACCAATAAGATGTCTGCCTACAAGGTCAGAGGCGGTAAGATCATCGTGACAGGCAATCGTATAAATATGACGGTTAAGTTTTTTTGCCATATATTCGACAAATCGGGTTTTCCCGCAACCTGTAGGCCCTTTGATAAGTACAGGCAATTTGTTAGTGGCTGCATGTTCAAATATCTCTATTTCATTGTTGTTGGGTAAATAAGAGGCCATGATAAATTCCGATAAAATTAGTTTTGTGTTCCGGTTAGGTGAAGATATAGTTTGGGTAATAATGTAGGCAGACGAGTAATATCATTGACAATAACGTAGCATTGATCACCAAAAATATAGGGTAAATAGTCATTCCCTGATTCATCGATTGTGACACAGAAGGGAATGATACCTTGTTGTTTCGCTTCAATAACTGCCTTGCGCGTGTCTTCAATTCCATAACGCCCTTCGTATTGATCAAGATCGTTAGGTTTGCCATCAGAAATAATGAGCATTAGTCGCTGGCTGACGGTTGGAAGTTGTAAAATAGTCGTTGATTGACGAATGGCTGCTCCCATGCGTGTATAAAAGCCGGGTTTTATGTCCAGTATGCGACCACGAATAACATCGGAGTAAGTCTCATTGAAATTTTTGAGAAGATGATAACGTACCTGTTTATTCTTGACTGATGAAAAGCCATACATGGCAAATTGATCATTGGACTGGCTTAGTGCTTCTGCAAACAGCAGTACACTATCGCGAATAACATCAATAACTTTTTGTTCTGGGTTCATTGCACAGTCTGTAGACATGGAGAGATCAGCTAATAGTAAGCATGCCAGATTTCGATGGTCTGTTAAGCGCATCATATAGTGATCCTGTTTGTTCATGTCACGAACAGGGTTAGTAATCATGGATATCCAGGCATCCATATCAATTTCATGACCATCAATTTGTTTTCTTTGCCAGCGTCGATCAGTTTTTAAAATACTAAACTGTCTTTTAATTGTTTTAGCAGTCGTGACTAGATGATCAGGTATAGCAGCAGGTGCAACTTCATCGGCAAGAAAAGGTTGTAGCAAGCAAAATTCATTGATATATGATGACTTTTTATAATGCCATTCAGGGAGAAAAATACCATCACCCAGTGGTAGATCGTCATTCTCGGCGGCGGGTAAATCCATATCAAATTTTATACTGGATGATCCCGACCGTCGTTTTCGAGAGAGGGTAATAATATCAAGATCTTCAGCAGACGATAAAATATCATCTTCATGACTTTCATCCTGAACGCGATCAAGTTCGATCTGTTCTGTCCATGAAAAGAGACATTCCAGTTGAAAGACCAATAGCCCGTCAGTCTCTTTCTGGTCATCAATTCGTTGCGCCTCTTTACGGGCGATTTGAGTTTGTTGCTGATCGCCAGAACCTGGCTGATCATCAATACTGTCAGACACACCCGTCGAGATAGCATGTAGGGGAGCAGGGTATATCCATAAAGGTACAGGGAAAGGGTCACCCGAAGCAATAGGTAGGCCATTAACATGACCGGGCGTTAATATCGCTTCTTGTATTGCGCGTTCGCGTTCTTTTTCTGCACCTTGTAAATTGTCAAGACAAGGTCGTTGTTGAATGATAGCCTTGGCCAATAACAAATAGTTTTTGCCAAGTCCTGGATAGTTGGAGATAAGACTGGCACACACTTGTTGGTTATCGCCAAACCAGTTAGTGATATTGGGTAACTTGGCAGCTACAGCAACTTGCCAAAAATATAATAATTCATTGAGATGTTTATCAGGGAATATCCTTATCGACGCTGGTAAATGCAGGTGTTGATCATTTTGCCAGAATACTGAAAACTTTAGATGGCTACCTGCCAATTTTTGCGTCCAGTTACGTTGAATATTAAATCGACGTTTATCTGAAGCTTCTAGAGATATTCCACAATTCCCCCCCATCGCTCTGTAATAAAGCGGTAGTTGATAGGCAAGATCAGTCAGGTAAACAGTAGAGTCTTCAAATTCATGACAGACTCGATGAGTAATGAATTTATGCCACAACTCACCCACCAGCTCTTCCATTTTTGCTCCTTAGTTATTTGTCTATAAGTGAATATTTTCAAAGGGGGTGATTAAGCCCCCCATGTAAGATTTTAGTTACAGCTACCGCAACAACTGGTTTCTGTCTCATTAGCAGGCACTTCAGTCCCGGGTTTATCACTAACAAAAAAGCTATAAAGATACATTATTAAGCCACTGACAAAAGCAAGTCCAAAACACTCACGTACCCAGTAAACAGGTGTTATCTTATCTTGAGTTGCCATAAATCCAAGGGCATCACCACTTTCTGGCAGACGTTGTAATGCGACCTGAATTGCACCAGCGGCCGTTAATGCAAAGGTAATGCCGAGCATGCTTATACACATAATCCAGAAAGCGATACGCTCCAATTTTTGTGCTTTGTCGCAATTTCCTTGTGGTCTGCCACGCATGATAGGCATGCTATAAGAGATAATTGTTAGTACAACCATGACGTAAGCACCGAAGAATGCCAGATGACCATGAGCCGCAGTTAGTTGACTACCATGTGTATAGTAGTTTACAGGTGCAAGAGTATGTATGAATCCCCATACACCAGCTCCAAGGAATGCCATTACTGCCGTACCTAATGCCCAGGTGGTGGCAATTTTGTTGTTATGTTCATATTTACGGCCTTTTACCATTTGGAAGGCAAAGACAACCATCATGAAGAAGGGTAGTGGTTCTACAGCAGAGAATATTGAGCCTATCCATAACCAGTATTCACCTGGACCAATCCAGAAATAATGATGTCCCATGCCGATGAGTCCTGAAATAAGAGCCATTGCAATAATGACATATAACCATTTCTCTACAACTTCACGATCAACACCGGTTACCTTGATTAATACAAAGGCCAGAATAGCGCCAAGAATTAATTCCCATACACCTTCAACCCACAGATGCACTGTCCACCACCAGAAATATTTGTCGAGAACAAGATTTTCAGGGTTGTAAAATGAAAACAGGAAGAAAACTGCCAAACCAATTAATCCGGTAATTAATACCATGTTGATGACTGTTTTACGCCCTTTGAGAATTGTCATACCAATATTAAATACAAATGCAAGGGCAACGATAACGATACCAAATTTTGTAATGGTTGGTTGCTCCAAAAATTCACGCCCCATTGTTGGTAGTAAGTCGTTAAACGTCAGTTTTGCAAGCTCTGCGTAAGGAACGAGTAAGTAACCGAGTATGGTGGCTACGCCAGCAGCGGCAAAAATCCAGAACATAAGTTTTGCTAAAAACGGACTGTAGAGTTCGTTTTCAGATTCCTCGGGAACCAGATAATAGGCGGCGCCCATGAATCCATTTAATAACCAGACTATTAACAGATTAGTATGCACCATACGTGCAACGTTAAAGGGTATATAGGGGAACATAAAGTCACCAACAACGTATTGAAGGCCCATAACCAAACCAAATATAGCCTGGCCTGAGAAAAGCATCAGTGCGAAAATAAAATAAGGCATCGCGACCTTTTGTGATTCGTATTTCATGTTGCGTGTCCTTAACCTTCTATATTGGGTGGCCAATCGTTATCATTAATTCTTGAGGTCCAGATTAGGAAATCAGCGATGTTATTCACTTCTTCTTCACTGAGATTAAACTGGGGCATTTTTCTTCTACCAGGAATGGGCATAGGTTGCATTTTCATCCAGCCTTGTAGAAAATTTTTAAACACGACTTCGTTAGAATTTCCTCTGCGGTCAAATACATTGGCAAGCTCTGGTGCAAAGTAGGCACCTTCTCCCATAAGAGAGTGGCAACCTATGCAATTGTTTTCTTCCCAGAGCGCTTTGCCCTCAGCCACTGACTCAGTGATATTTTCCCGGTGATCACGTTCTGGTAAAACGCGTAGTGTATCGACAGTAAGACCTACCAGTAGCAAAAAGAAGAAGACTCCTCCGCCATAGTAAATATTTCTGGCCATACCTTTAGTAAAGCTATCAGCCATTGTTTTCTCCTTATTACAGTTGTTTTTTTGTTAAATACGTCAGTTATGTGATATCAAGAAAGCCTGTTATCAACCCGTTCAAAAAGTACATTGTTCTCAAGGTGTATATGTTCAACAAAGTCTTTCTTAAAGGCTTCAAGGTTTCGGTAGAGTGCTTGCCAGGTATTGCAGGCTCCTTCAGGCAGGGTGATATTATGAGTGATGGCGTCAATGATTTTGAGTGCATCACGGTGTTCTTCATGCTCATTTCTCATGACAGTTACAGGGCCAAGTGCATTGACACTTTTTCCTCTCAGAATCATGGGGAAAAGAATCGCTTCTTCTTTTTGCATATGATCGTCAAGTGTCACCTGCATATACTGAAGATGAGCGCATAATCCTTTAGGGCATTCTGGATGGTTGCCATGAACTTGCTCAACTCGTTTTGCAAGCCTGATCAATTCTGTCAGCTGTTCTCTATGTACATCATGGAAACGACTTAGAATATGTTCAATGAGGCGCTCGTTAGAAGCTTCTGACCAACTTGAATAATCATTACTACGCTCCAGAATTTCATGTATTTCAGTAGCAATAGTCGTGGGGTCAATATCTTTGTCTAATAATACTTCTCTGAGAATCTTGTTTCCTCCACAACAATAATCCAAATCCAGTTTATGTAACAAAACAGTCGCACCTGGAATGTCACGTGCGATTTGTCCAATGGGTAGTTCGATGATGTTCATTTAATTGCTCTCCAAATTAATGATGTGAATGTGTTGTTTGTATGAATAAAATTTGAGGTGATCAAAACAATAAATAACCAGAAATATGCTGATGACCAGCACAGGGCGGAGAAAACCAGCATCCCGGCTGAGTCCTGGATATTGGTTCCGACTAGAATTCTGCTAACGGTTGCGATTGTTATTAGTGAAAGTATTGGTAGCAATACTTTGGCTGGAGGAATATTTTTTGTAGACTTTTTAAGGTATCTTTCTACGATAATACTGCTCGAAAGACTACCCAATGCACCAATGGTAACGATGTGTATGGCAATTATTTCAGCATGATTACCTAATATTGTTAGCCCTATGCATATACTACCAAGCGCTAACCATCCATAACCAATTCCCATACCGATTAGATCTGGCCTGGTAATGCATTTCCATAATTGCCACCTGAATAGTCGTATAAAAAGTAAAATACCAGCAGTAATAATTAAATAGCCTGACAGATTTTTATACCCTGGAATCAGTTCAGCAATGGCTGATGCAGCAATTATAAAAATGAGAAGTGCTTCGATAGTGGGTTGTACTCTCGCCTGTAAAACTCCACCTTGTTTACGAATTTCTCCCGTTGCAGCTGGTGCAATGATGCGACCAGCAATAAAGCTCATCAACAGAATGATGAATTGAACAGTACCTAACATCAGGTTCTTGTGATTTATTTCCCATGCAATGTTTCTTTCCAGAAGCCATAAGAGAGGAAGAAAACAAATGATGGCAATAATGGGTATAATTGATTTATTACGCCATTTTTTTGCTGACATATATCGAGGTAATACTTTAAAAGATAATAACAGTGTGAATAGAGGACTAAGCCATTGTCCAGCCATTGTTTGAGGAAAAAATGTATACCCTATACGAGCAAAAAACCATAAAGTGAAAAGAGTCATGAGAAGTTTTATCGATTGATTTCCCAATGTGTAACCAGCTAATAAGGCGGGAATAAAACCAAGCAACATTTCGTGGCCGTGTCCCGTACCAATTAATCCCGGTGGCCACCCTGTATTGGACAGTGCTACATATACTGATAATGGCACAGTAATACTTGCCTGAAGGGCCGCTGCCGGAAAAAAAATCCTCATGGCATTTAGTTGTTTCATAAAGGTTGCTAGGCAATAAACTAATATTGACTCAAGTAGAACATGTATATAAAATACATGTTCTAGGTTGCCGGTGCAAATAGTTTTTTAAAGCTGTCGAATTCGTAATCTTTCGTTTGATCGGTTATGGGTGGAAGAGGTTTAGTGTGGCGTAATTAGAAAATAATATTTTTAGGAGTGAAAAATGAAATTACTTAAAGATGTAGCGATGATAATTACTGTGAATTTGTTATTGATACAAGCTGTATTCGCTACCAATATTGAAATTGAAGCAGCGGAGCATCACGATCATCATAAGCCCGTTGATCAAAAAAATTCAGGAGAGAAATGGCAGGCAGATCTTCATCTGCAAACAGGGATAAAGAATATTGAAATTGCTATTAATCGTGCGTTAGAAGCCTCACATAATAATCCATTGAATAAAAGTGAAGCAGGTAAGTTGGCTGAATCTATTAAGATTGAGGTTGAGGCCATTGTGGTTAATTGCAAGCTGGAACCAGAAGCGGATGCTATCTTGCATGGTTTGATTCATGAGTTGTTAGCTGGTGTTGATCTTTTGCAGGATGATCAAAAATCTTCCAAAGGTTTGGCAGCAATTTCAGAGGTACTAAAAAAATATCCCAACCATTTTTATAGTGATTGATCAGTTGTGGTATGAAAGGAAGGCTGGAAATGAAAATTATAAACTTATGATGGATGTTGTTTTTTTTGTCATCAGATCTTTTAGCGAGTATTTTTCCAGTTCATTGACAAAGGCTTTTTCACTATCAAACAGAATTTTCTCCAGTCGGCAGCTCGGTGATAGTAGACATTCAAGTTTTGTACAGTCTATAACGGGTTCTTTGACTGTTTCAAATTGACGGTAGATATTGGCTAGGTTGATACTCTCAGGGTCCTGCCCTAATTCCAGGCCTCCTGACTTGCCCTTAAAGGTATTCAAATAGCCCAGTTGTCCCAGGGAGTGGACAACCTTGCGCAAATGTTCAATTGAAACACCGTAGAAGCTTGATATTTCACTAAGTGTACATCGCTCTTTATTGATAGCGGTGTATAAAAGAACACGATAAGCATAATCAGTATAGCGACTTAAATGCATTGTCTATTTTTCTATGTTGGGGTTTCATCTCTAGTAGACTATAACTTAGCACAAATAGCGAGACTGAGATAGAATTCCTAATGCAAATTGCTTGCTTTCACCAATTGTTTGAGCTGTTTGATAGCTGGCGCTACCAAGGGATTAATAGCAGATTTGGCATAGACTACATAGGCGGGTAGCTGAAATCCGGGCGCTGCCAAAACCTCGAAAAGAAGGTCTTTATTTAATAAGTCACTAACCAGTCGTCGAGGGAAATAGCCTGATCCTCCGGTTGTAAGAATACGCTGTAACCCTAGCCAGCTGATTTCGACAGTTATTCTCGGATTACTCAGCTCTGGTAGATTGATCGATAGTTCTGATGAAAATTCTGGTCCCCAATCAACATGCACATAATGACTTGGGTTTGGAAACTCACTTTCTTTTTTGGTTGTTGCTACCAGAATAAGCTCTTCTTCAAGAAGTTTTTCCACGTGCAGTGTTGGCCTATTTTGAGGGGTATACATTATGCCAATATCGAGCCGGCCATCTACCAGGTTTTGCATGAGATCTTCTTCAAAGCCGATTTCTGCTCTAATTTGTACACTATGATCATTACTAATCGTGTCTAGCCAGGTAAGTAATAAACCATCCCATAGTCCGAAACGCCCACCAATGGTAAGCGAACCATTAAAAAAAGGGGCTGCGCCGACATCATGTCGGGCTCTCTCCAATGTCTGAACCAGATTAACAGCATATCGAAGAAATTGTCGCCCTGAAGGAGTTAAGTAAGCACCCCCCTTGTTTCTTATAAAAAGTTCACACCCAAGATATTCTTCCAAAGCCCGTATTCTTCGGCTTATTGCTGCTTGTGTTAGGTGAAGACTGCGAGCAGCCTCTATGAAGCTACCCGTATCAATAACTTTTAAAAAAGTACGAACAAATTCGATATTCATGGTTAGTTAATTCTAATAATTAATATAACTTTTTGTCATATTATAGTTGATTATTTATCGTTTGTGTAAAGTGCAAAGCTAAACTAATCTTGGATCGTAGATAAAGTAAATGCTGGATACGCCAGTGATTATTTGAGCTCAGGGAGATGGTTATGGTTATTCCTACTTATTTTAAAATGATATTCTCTTCTCATGATGGATGGGAGCAGGTGGAGCGCCTTCATTTTACGGTCAAGACCCTGTTTTATATGGTATTGCCGCTGTCCGTTATTCCACCATGCATGATTCTTTATGCTGGGTTCTCCTATGGTGGTAATTACTTTGATGGAGCGAACGGAGTCACATGGATGGAAAGTGCATTGGTGTTTTTGATTGCAGAGTTAATTACAGTACCTTTGATGGCATGGGCGATAAAAAGTATCGCAGAGACCCGTGGCATCACTACCGACTTCAGTAATACTTTTGCAGTTGCAGCCATTGCTGCTGTACCGTTATGGATTTCTTCTGTCGCCTTGTTTATTTCGAGCCCTCTTGTTGTGATTGCTATAGTTCTGATTGGACTTATTGCTTCGATCAGTCTCGTCTTCCATGGTATTGAGGGGATCTTGCATATGCATGAGGACGTGGAGGTAGCGACAATAACCTATACCGTGATTGGCCTTGGTATAGTTGCCTGGACCTTGTTGATAGCATTGATTTTCTTACCGATGTTTTTGTAGTGAAAAACTACTAATTGTTTTTGTATATATCACTAAAGCTGACTTGGGAGTTATTCGTCGTTATAAAT
>CBDUPD010000042.1:0-10315 GCA_965368985.1 uncultured Spongiibacteraceae bacterium
CGACGTGGTTTGCTTGATGATCTGCTGCAGGTGAATCAAGAGCAGGTTGATTTTATGGAAGCTGCACCAGAGAACTGGATTAATGTTGGTGGTCGTTTTGGTAAACAGTTTCGAACCCTTGCAGAGCGTTTTCCTGTTGCTCTGCACGGTTTGTCACTTAACCTGGGTGGATTTTCCCCAATCGATACTGACCTGGTATTGGCGATTAAACAGTTTATGGGAGATTTTAATTGCCCTTATTATTCCGAACATCTTAGCTATTGCGCTGATGAGGGGCACCTCTATGACCTGATGCCGATTCCATTTACCGAAGAGGCTGTAGAGGTAGTGGCAGGGCGTATCCGTCAGGTTCAGGATATACTTGGGCGTCGTATTGCGGTAGAAAATGTCTCTTACTATGCAGCTCCTTGTCAGCAGATGTCAGAAATAGACTTTATCAATGCGGTAATCAGTGAGGCTGATTGTGATCTGTTGCTTGATGTGAATAATATCTATGTTAACAGTATTAATCATCGGTATGACCCGGTTGAGTTCCTTAAGGCCTTGCCGGGTGATCGTACAACGTATATTCATATTGCGGGTCATTACGAAGAGGAAGAAGACTTGCGTGTAGATTCCCATGGTGCACCTGTTATTGCATCTGTGTGGGATTTACTTGATGTTGCTTACGATACCTTTGGTGTGCTGCCAACCTTGCTTGAACGTGATTTTAATTTTCCTCCAATAGAAGAGTTGTTGTCTGAAGTTAATCAGATTAAAGATATTCAGATACATCATCGTGCAAAAATGGAGGTGGCATAATGCTGGATTACCAGAAAAAACAGGCCGGCTTTGCTGCACATTTAAGGCAGCCTTTGCAGAATGCTTCTCCTGATGGTGTAGAAGAACGCCGTATGAAAATCTATCGCGATCTTTTTTTTAATAATATTCGTGGTTTTATCACTAGCGGATTTCCGGTATTGCATAGCCTGTTTAAAGAAGAGGAGTGGGATGCCCTGATTCGGGACTTTTATGCATCACACAAAGCAAAGTCACCTTACTTTCTTGAGATCAGCGAAGAGTTTCTTGCATGGCTGCAAGATGACAGCTTGCCTATTCATCAGAGATACCCTTTTGCACTTGAATTGGCACACTATGAGTGGGTAGAGCTTGGGCTGGATGTGGCTGAAGAAGAGTCTCAAGCCAACATCAATATGAACGGTGATTTTCTGAAGCAATTACCGGTTCTTTCTTCTTTGGCATGGCCGTTAGTCTATGCATGGCCAGTGCATATGATTAGCTGTGATTTTCAACCTGAAGAGCCCTCATCACAACCTACCTGTTTGGTTGTTTACCGAAATCGAAATGATAAGGTTGAGTTTCTTGAGGCGAATGCGGTGACTTTGCGTTTGTTAGGGCTGCTTGGTGAAAATACTATCTCTACGGGAGAGCAGGCATTGCGTCAGCTTGCATCAGAGATGCCGCAGTCAGATGTTAATGCTGTGATTGATCATGGTTTATCTACGTTACAACAATTACGCGATCTGGATATTATTATCGGTACCTGTTGATCTGGCCGGTCTGAATATTGGGTATGTGCCTGAATATTCAGGCAACTTTGATTTTCTTTTTGTTACAGAATGTGAGATAAAAACAGATTGTTTGTTCTCATACAGTAATTGGAGAGAAAGTCATTGGAAAACAGTTCAGAGACTTGGGATGACCAACGCTTATTAGCCGGACTTAAATCAGATAGCCAGAAAGCCTATGAGGCGCTAGTACGTCAATATCACGGCCCCATGAAACATGTGGCTGCTACGATGGTTGATGAAGGCTTGGCTGAAGAGTGTGTGCAAGAAGCATTGCTGGCAGCAATAAAGAATTTGAGCGGGTTTGAAGGGCGGTCTTCTCTCAAGACATGGTTGTTTTCAATCGTGGGCAATCAGGCCAGACTTAAACTTCGAAAAGGTAAGCGAGAGGTATTTCTCGAAGATCTCTCTGAAGGTAGCAGCTTTTCAGATGCGTTATTTAAATCCAATGGTCACTGGGCGCAGGCGCCTTCACGTTGGCATGATAATTCACCAGAAGCCTTGCTGAGTTATGAAGAGTTTCGACATTGTCTGGATAAGACGATTGATAACCTTCCTGAGCTGCAAAAAGCAGTCATCATGCTTAGAGAGTATCAGGGCGTTGGAGTAGAAGAGGTTTGTAATATTCTGGATATCTCTGCATCTAATATCAGGGTTTTAATGCATCGTGCACGATCAAATGTGTATTCAATGATTGATCATTATGAAGAGACGGGAACATGTTGAGTTGTAAACAACTGGCGCAGCAACATGCCAGTGATTATATCGATGAAAACCAGTCTGTAAGTCAGCGGCTTCAGGTGCGTTTGCATTTACTCATGTGTGGTCATTGTCGTCGATTTGTTAAAAAGTTAAGAATGACAAAAAGTGTTATAACTCAGCATGGTAATGTTGTTGAAAGTTCTGAAAGTATTGATGAAGAGTCAGTGAAGTCTATTGCTTGTGATCTTATAGAGGCGCATCAATCAGAAGACGATTCCTGAAAATAAAAAGTGGTAAGCCAATCTGTTTATAACAGGTTCTTGAGTCTCCAGTTGATTCTTCCTAAAAATTTAACGGCTGCTTCTGTAGATATAGGCATACCTAACAGGTAAAAATCCAGCAGTTCAAGATAACAACCAATTTCATCACGAGTATCAAAATATTTAAATTTAAAGCCGAAGCTATTACCCAGATGAACCCCGCCATCAATCACGGTGGTAAATCCGGCAGCATTCAGCTTTTTTTCCATGCCGTTAGAGTCATTCTGAAAAACTCCCACATGGTGTAATACATGTTCTTCGCCTTTCAATGCGTCTGAGTAAAAACTTGTGCCTTTACCAGGGCCTAGAAATTCAATTTGATGTTCGTCGGCATAACCCAGTGCAAATTCAAGTTTACTATGTCGCCTTGCTCCATTCTCTATCCAGTTAGGTGCGGGTATGTTAGCTGTAATAAATGGCCCTGCACCCATGATTTCAGCCTTATTGCATTCGGTTTTTACATCAAGGCAGGCAATACCATATTGCCCCGCCTGATTGAGGCCGAACTGCTGGCGAAACGCATCACTTAAGATATCTTCGAAAGCGGGGAGTTCGTAAGCCGTTAATACTTTATGTGTGCCCATTACTTATCTCCGGTTTGTATTTCGAGTCGGTTGCGAACCTCGTGCAAAAACTCTGCATGTGCATGATCAAGATCGTTTGCTTGCCATGTTGCATCACGTAGCGCCCTGCATCCATGAAAGTTGGTGATGTAACTGGTCACCCAGAACAGAAAAGCCGAGACATTGATATGAGCAATCTCTCCCCTGTTAATGGCACTGGTCAAAAAACTGCGTAGAAGACCGATAACCAGTATATGTTGATCAAGGTAGGGAGAAGGGCCATCACGACCACCATTTATGTTTTCGCGTACTATCATGGAGGCGACATTGGGGTGTTCATCAAAGAATTGCCACATCATGTCACACTGTGAAATAACCTGCTCAGCTGCGCTGCTTTCAGCACTATTGGTGGAAACAAGTGATGTTACAGTATCAGAAACCAGCCCCAGAGTGGCTGTATACAGGTCTGACTTGCCACCCGGGTAGTGGCGGTAAATTGCAGCGGCAGTAACGCCGGCTTCTTCTGCAATTTTGCGTAATGAGGCACCTTCAAACCCATGCAGGGCAATGTGTCTGGCGGCTATTTCAAGCAGGCGATATTTGGTCTGAAGCTTTGATGTATCTGCTTTTACTTGTGCTGTCATCTGGTGAAATACTCAAAAATTAACGCATTAAACGAATTTTAGTTGCGCTCATGTTAACACTCGTTTACATTTGTTGCTACTTGTTTACTTAATACTATTAATACCAAACTTCAAAATGAGGGAGTCACTCCATGATAATGGATATGGTTCAGAAATCTGCCAATGTATCTTTTTTAAAAAAGCGCATGGAAAAAGCCCCGCTTTGGCAAAACCGCTTTGATGAATTGCACGAAAAGGCGATAAAAGTGGCGGGTGGTTATAGTGATTTTGGCGATACGGGCTATCACGAAGTCTACAATATTTTGATGCAATCGATTGATGAATAATCACGACTGCACCCGGTAGGTCGCTGGTTGTTTGAGTATCAGGTTGTGGGCATGCTAACCAATCGTTTGATGGCTAACAAATATTGGGAAGAGCATCCGGAAGTGCTTGAAACAAAAATTGAACGCCCATTGGTTATCACTGGAATGGTACGAACCGGCAGTACAGCGCTTCATTATCTGATGGGAGCTAACCCTGATATGCAGGCGCTACCTTATTGGATAGCAACACATCCTCAGCCACGTCCACCTGAGCAGACATGGAAGTGGCAAACTGATTTATATAAAGCCAAGGCCGAGTTGGCCATGATGTATGGCTTGGGTGAAGGGCTTGAGGCTATTCACCATATAACCGCTGAAGGGCCTGAAGAGTGTCGTCGTGTACCCACTTATGCCAAGTGGTATGAAGAGGGTCATCACGTTGAGAGTTATCGTCGCCATAAAAAGCTGATTCAGATGATTGGTTCTACTAATCCCGATAGACGCTGGTTGCTGAAATACCCTGTTCACATACGTCATATTGATGCATTTTTTGAAGTGTATCCTGATGCTTGTATGATTCAGACGCATCGCGACCCTGCAGAAGTTCTTAACTCTTATGTTAGTCTTTGTGCGCACTTTAGAAGATTGCAAGAGGTTGATGTCGATCGTCGTGAAATTGCACTGGAGCAAATGGAGGCCTGGGCGAGCGCTGTAGAGAAGGGGCTGGTTGCGCGAGAAAAACACCCCGATCAATTTCACGATATTTATTTTCGGGATTTCATGAAAGACCCTATTGGTACAATTGAACAAGCCTATGATCGCTATGGCGTTGAGTTTACCCGGGAGGCACGTGTAGCTTTGGAAAAGTGGCGTGTAGCTAACCCACAAAACAAATGGGGCAAGCATAATTATAAGGCCGAAGGTGCTGATGTAACACGTGAAGAGATACATGAACGTTTTTCCAAATATATGGATGCCATGGGTATTGAGCGAGAAACAAAGTAGTTTCTTTACTGTATTTCTTTTGTAGGTCGGGTTTTAGCCCAACACTTGTATCTTATGATTGATAGATTTGTCGGGTTAAAACCCGACCTACAATAAAACCAAAAAACCTGTCTCTGGGAATACACTGACTGATATGCTACTTTTTGTATTGCAAGATTCAAGCTTATAAAAGACAGCTAAATATGAATTACAGTGAGTCTGTGTGATCCATTTAAAGAATCTATTTCTATAGGCTGGATTAAAACCCGACCTACATATTTTTAACGGGGCAGTCGTTATGAACTACAGTGGCATAGGTGTTTTTAGGCATACCTTTGATAATCAGAATAAAATTACCAAATTCGAAGAGCGTGTCGTATTAATTGAAGCGGCTACTTATGAAGAAGCAGAAACGTTAATGTTGGAAGATTGTGAGGAGTATGCGCAAGAAGATGGTGTTAGCTTTTTAGGTGAATTTGAAATTTCAGAAATCAGTGGTCGTGCAGACAAGCCGGTTATAGAAGTTGCAAGGTCAATCAAGGTATTTACCGGCACTGACGAAGAATATCTGCAGCGTTTCTGGGATGATCAGCAGCCACTCTCATGCGATGATAATGGCTGGACTCATGTCTGGTTCAAACAGGCTGATAATCTTAGTGCCTGTTATAATTGCCAGGAAGAGAGAGAAGGTGAGTTGTGGGAAGATGATTAGCCTGTTTCAAGATTACAATTCACAGCCACTTCATTAATTGCCGCTGAGTTGGGTAGTTCTATCAGCATGGCAGCAATCCTGGCAATATCTTCCGGTTGGGTCATCTCGTCAACTTCCATTGTGCTGTGAGTTTTGGCCATATCTGATTTTACCCAACTGGGGCAAATAGCTGTTACACGTACACCTCTATTCCAGCCAATATTGCGCAAGCCATGGCTAAGTGCGAGTTGGGCATATTTTGTCATGCCATAGCCAATATTCTGACCTTTGATTCGTTTACCTGACATGCTAACAAGATTGATAATACGACCGGAGCCTGATGCGCAAAGATATGGAAGGGCAGCCTTGCTGATTCTGAGGGTGCCCTTTACATTCACGTTCCACATCTCATCAAGTGCTGATTCGTCATCATTAATACCAAATGGCTTTAATATTCCTGCGCAATTAATTAATCCGTCAATCCGGTTAAATTCCAGGAGAGCTGAAGCAACCCATGCGTCTGCTGAGTCTGTGTCAGTGGCATCAAAAAAGTGTCGGTGCTCGTCTTCAAGCCCATCTATATATTTTTCGGGTTGTCTTACCCCGAGGCTTAATCGGTAGCCCTGGCTTTTAAGGTGTTTGGCAATGGCATTACCAATGCCGCGATTGGCGCCGGTGATAAGGATTACTTTAGTCATGTGTATTTACACTGCCAAAATTGATATGTATTAATGTTAAATCAGAGTTGAAGAGTGACAATTATAAAATGCGTAACAAATTTATGCATGCTTATATAAGGTTCAGTCTGGTGTATTCGCATTATTGTGCAATACTTTAAGGGCTAATGAAATAAGGATAGTAAAACATTAGATGTATATACCAGTAAAAATCAAACTTCTCATATCCATATTGTTTGCAGTGATATGGTTGTCGGTGTCCCTCTATCTGGCATTTCCCTGGGTAGAAGATCTTGAGCAGATATTCGGGCTTTTTCTTAGCTGGTTTATTGTAACGGGTATTGCTCTGGTGCCAGGCTTTGCGATGGCTTTTATGAATGCATCATTACTTTTTGATAAAAGACCTGAATATGACACACCTGAGTTGCCGCCAATCAGTATCTTGATTGCAGCATACAATGAGCAGGACAATATAGCCGCTACTCTGGGCTCTGTGTGTAATCAGGAGTATCCCGGGGATGTTGAAATTATTGTTATTGATGATGGTTCTGATGATGATACCGTGCAAGAGGTTATTGGCTATATTGGCGGTTATCAGGGGCCTTTTGCTATCAAGCTGGAGCGTTTGCCAGAAAACTCCGGTAAAGCGATGGCGCTTAATTTTGGGCTTTCACAAGCTGTTTATGATGTACTGGTGACAATTGATTCTGATACAACGCTTTATAAAAATGCATTAAAAAATCTTGCTGCTAACCTTGTGTTGGGGCCGCCTAATACGGCGGCGGTGGCAGGAACGATTCTTGTGCATAATTCCCGAAAATCCATTGTGACAAAAATGCAGGAATGGGATTACTTTCTGGGTATTGCTGTTATAAAAAGAACACAGTCTTTGTTTCAGGGAACGCTGGTAGCTCAGGGTGCATTTTCTGCCTATTACAAGGCGGCAGTAAAAGAGTTAAATGGCTGGACCAGCACAGTTGGTGAAGATATCGTTTTAACCTGGGGCTTACGTGAGAACGGCTATAGAGTTGGTTATGCTGAAAACGCTTTTGCCTTCACGAATGTGCCTGAAACCTATGGTGCTTTTTTTCGCCAGCGTCGACGTTGGTCTCGAGGTT
This sequence comes from uncultured Spongiibacteraceae bacterium, assembly GCA_965368985.1. Classification (GTDB taxonomy): domain Bacteria; phylum Pseudomonadota; class Gammaproteobacteria; order Pseudomonadales; family DT-91; genus CAZTZY01. The sequence goes on from CBDUPD010000042.1 coordinate 7,573, forward strand.
TAATGGAGGCATTCAAGAAGCACCCCAAGGTTATTTCAGAAGTAAGGTTAAATTCATTTTTTATCTGGTTGAATATGTTTTTCCCATATACCGATTTTGTTTATCTGTTTGTGTTTGTTCCGGGAATAATTGCAGCACTGTTTTTCCAGTTTTATGCAGTTGTCGGTGTAATGACACTAATGCTTTTACCGTTGGCAATCGTTATAAACCTGATTATGTTTACCAAGCAAAAACGCATCTTTGCTCATTATGGTTTGCATGTTCGTAAAAATATGGGTGGCTTGTTGCTTTATATGTTTTTCTATCAGCTATTGATGTCGCCAGCATGTTTGGCAGGTTATCTTTCTGAGTTTATGCGTTCGAGGAAATCATGGTAGAAAGGTCAGTATATATTGCAGTATTTTTTCTCCTGTTTCTTGCCGGTGGAGCAGTTGCTGGCGATGTCAATAATCGGGTTGTTGCCGAGGTTTTTTTTAGTGAAGATACTGATGATACGGAGTATCAAAAGTATCTAACAGGATATGACCGATTGTTTAGTCATAAACAATATGCTGGCTTAAGAATAGGCAGGCGAAATTATCATGAAGATTTTTCCATTGATGAAAAAGGCATTGCTTTTGATGAAAAAGACTTTAATGAATTGAAATTTCTGGGACGTAAAAATATTGGTGACAGTTTTTATACAGAAGCTTCAATATCATTTTTGTCAGGAGAAGATTGGGACCCGGTAATATATGCGATCAATGCAGTGTATAAGCCTGATAGTCACTGGCGTATTGAGTCTTATGTTGAACGTGAGTTGGTCGATTCTATTGATGCGATAGAGGCAGAAAATTCTTTTTTAGTAGGAGGCGTTGTTGTTGATTACAACTTTCTGGAAGAGTATACCCTGGTAGCAGGTACTTCCAGACAGCGTTTTAAAGATAAAAATAACAGGGATGCTTGGCTGGCGCAATTTATGTATTCGCCAAAATGGTTTGAGGGATTTACCTTTAAACTGGAAGCCAAAGAGTCTAAAGCCGATTTTAATCCACCTGAATATTTTGCACCTGATACTCATAAACAGTATTTTGCAATTTTACGTTATATGACTGCGCTTGATTCAAAAAGACTATGGTGGTTGCGCCTTGAAGGTGGGCCGGGTAAGCAATATATAAACGATATCAAAGAAGATGCTATGAAGTACCGTATTGATATAGAGGGCCCTATAACACAATCGTTCAATATGGATATGTATTACGGATGCACATCAGATGGTGGTGAAGAAGATTATGAATATTGCTATGGTGGAGCTGCGTTGCAATATTACTGGTAAGCCATCAGAACTATATAGTTAGTTGTTTTTAAGTTGTTTGTTTTTCTGTTATTCCTTTCTGAAATTGATAATGCTCTATCCGATTTTTGTCGAAAGATTCTTGTCTTACGGTTTTTTATTTAACTTGGGAATTTCCGAATAATGGCCTATTTTCTCCATGACTGCGTCAGCTCCGTGCTCGAAGACCCAAAACACTTCGTGGGGCCGGCCCTCCTCATTTACGCCAAGTAAACTGCGGTTCTCCGCGCGGTGCTTTGTTCGCTTCGCTCACCCTTCGGGTCGCCTTGGCAGGCGGGGTCTCCGCTTTGCTCCGGCTCATGTCACAGAAAAAATATTCACATTATTCAGAGGTTCCCTTGATATAGGCAGCTGTATTTTGCGATCTTTTTGAAGAATTTATATCTGTAAAGTAAATTTACAAAAATTAATATCTTTATGCTTGTAAAGATATTTATATATTGTTAATTTGTAAGAATTAAAATTATGACCCTTTGAAATTTAGGCTACTATTAAGCAGCTAATATAAAAACAAACAAGATAAACAAGGCAGAGGATTACCCATGCGAGAAGCAGTCATTGTAGAAGCCCTTAGAACACCGAACACCAGGGGAAAGCCGATTATTGGTGAGTTAAGTGGTCTCCATCCCGCTACGTTGTTGAGCAAGGTTTATGATGGGCTGGTGGATAAAGCCGGTATTGATCCAGCGATTGTTGAACAGGTAATAGGGGGTTGTGTCACACAGGCTGGAGAGCAAGCACTAAATATTGCACGTAATGCCTGGCTAGTTAGAAACAAGGGTTACGGTACAGGTGGTACTACAATTGATACGCAATGTGGTTCCAGTCAGCAAGCAAACAATCTCATAGCTGCGTTGGTTAAAGCAGGTAGCATCGATTGCGGTATAGCAGGTGGTGTTGAGATGATGAGCCATGTTCCTTTAGGCGCCAATGCTGCAGGACCGGGCTTTTTTATACCGCCTGAGTGGCCTTATGAGCAAATGCTTGATCAATTCACGGCGTCAGAACGTATTGCCAAAGATAGGGGTATTACACGTGAAGAGTGTGATGCTTTTGGATTACGCTCTCAGCAACTTGCGCTTCAAGCGCGTAATGAAGGCCGCTTTGATAGAGAGATATTACCTATTGAAGCGCCTGTTCTTGGTGAAGACGGTCAGCCAACCGGTGAAATGCGACTGGTGACACAAGATCAGGGTATTCGTGAGAGTACTCTTGAGGGCCTTGCTTCCTTGAAAACCGTCCAAGAGGGTGGTGTTCATACTGCAGGTACTGCCTCGCAAATTTCTGATGGTGCATGCGCTGTTTTATGGATGACTGCTGACAAGGCGAAAGAGCTGGGTCTGAAACCTCGCGCACGTATCATTCAGGATGTCGTAGTTGGTTGTGACCCTTATTATCTGCTTGAAGGTC
>CBDUPD010000043.1:0-10300 GCA_965368985.1 uncultured Spongiibacteraceae bacterium
ACGATCTGCATCAAGTGATGTCCAGCGAGTGTTCTGACTGAAAGCAGTCTGGGTTGGAATGCCGGCAGGTCCTGCCTTGTAGAAGCTTCTAACAGCATCATCACGGGTTTGCATAATGTCCCAGTGTTGCAAGGCATCTTTCATGGTTTTACTGTGTACTGTCGGCAGGTCGTTATGAAGAATTCCGGCTCGATCAAGCTCTGCCAAAATACCAAACACGCCACCTGCCCTATGAACATCTTCCATATGGTATTTTGGGGTGCTGGGTGCAACCTTGCATAACTGAGGAATTTTTCGAGATAATTTGTCGATATTTTTCATGGTGAAATCAACTTCAGCTTCTTGAGCAGCTGCCAATAGATGCAAAATAGTATTGGTTGATCCACCCATGGCGATATCCAGTGCCATGGCATTCTCAAAGGCTTTGAAGCTGGCAATATTTCTTGGTAATGCAGTAGTGTCATCGTCTTCATAATAACGCTTGGCCAACTCGACAATGGTGCGGCCGGCTGTCAGAAACAGTTCTTCACGGTCGGCATGTGTTGCCAGCATTGAGCCATTTCCGGGTAAGCTTAAGCCCAGTGCTTCTGTCAGACAGTTCATAGAGTTAGCGGTAAACATACCTGAGCATGAGCCACATGTAGGACAGGCTGAGCGTTCAATTTCAGCAACATCTGCATCCGAGACGGTATCATCTACAGCCATTACCATAGCATCAACCAGGTCGAGCTTGTTTTCTGAAAGTTTGGTTTTGCCTGCTTCCATTGGTCCGCCAGAAACAAAGATAACCGGAATGTTGAGACGTAACGATGCCATCAACATTCCAGGTGTGATTTTGTCGCAGTTGGAGATACAAACAATGGCATCGGCACAATGGGCGTTCACCATATATTCAACTGAGTCAGCAATCAGGTCGCGAGATGGTAGGCTATAGAGCATGCCGTCGTGCCCCATGGCAATACCATCATCAATAGCAATCGTGTTGAACTCTTTGGCAACACCGCCGGCTTTTTCAATTTCGCGAGCAACCAGTTGTCCCATGTCCTTTAAGTGGACATGGCCCGGTACAAACTGGGTGAAAGAGTTGGCTACTGCGATAATAGGCTTCTGAAAATCTTCATCTTTCATGCCTGTTGCACGCCAAAGTGAGCGTGCGCCAGCCATATTGCGGCCTGCGGTTGAGGTTTTAGAACGATATTCAGGCATGGTGCGATCCTCTTGAAAAAACAGACAAATAAAAAACCGGATAATAGCAAAAATAAGGGTGTTTATATAGGAGGTTGTCATCCCGAGTAAACAGTGTGGTCATCCTGAGTGAGCGGTGCCGTCAGTCCTCGCGAAGAATGCTGTCATCATGAGCGCAGCCGGGAGATCTCCATCCGTTTTCTATATACAGAAGATCCCTCGGCTGCGCTCGGGTGACATAAAAATAAGGTCGGAGCGACGTTGAAAAAAGCCTTGTTTTACAGTCTTTTACTAAACACCTTGGAATTTCTCTGGTAGTTGTAAAGCTGCTGTTTCTTCTCGGGTAATGTATCCAGAGAGCTTTCAGTAAAGCCTTGCTCAAGAAAGAAATGTGCTGATTGTGTGGTTAATACAAACACTTCGGTAATGCCCTGTTCTTTAGCCTGCTTCTCAAGAAAGCCCAGCATTTGTGTTCCTCTATTGTCTCCCCGGTAATCAGGGTGAGATACAACGCAGGCAATTTCGGCTGATTGTTTTTCGTAGGTATAAAGTGCTGAGCAGGCAATCACGATACCATCACGTTCTACAACGATAAAATGATCAATCTCCTGTTCAAGCAGTTCCCGTTCCCGTTTAACCAGAATGCCTTCGCTTTCAAGTGGCTCTAACAGGGCAATAATGCCACCTACGTCGGCAATAGTGGCTGGCCGAATAGATTCAAAAGGGTTTTTACTCAGTAGAGTACCTGTACCATCAGTCGTGAAAAGTTCGAGTAATAAAGCCCCGTCTTCTTCATAGCTGATCATATGGCAACGTTCAACACCTGATTTACAGGCATTTAGCATGCAGCTAAGGCTATGGTTCTTTTCTTTGCCGAGTAGGGTTTCTGCCTGTTTTGGCATCAGCTCTCTGGGAAGGCTTTTCGAATCATCATTGCTGGCAAACACAATCAGCTTGTCTGCATTCAGGGCGCTGGCAGCAGCAACAGCAACATCTTCTGTCGACAGGTTAAAACATTCACCGGTTGGCGAATAGCCGATGTTGGATAACAAAACGATATTGCCAACATTTAAAAGATGCTCAATGCTGGTAGTATCTACTTTTCTTACGCCACCAGTGAATTGAAAATCTATACCATCAAGAACGCCGATCGGGTTGGCTGTGATAAAGTTGCCACTCACTGCACGAATATTTGCACCATGCATGGGCGTTTTTGGCAGGCCGTTAGAAAACTGGGCTTCAAGTTCAAACCGGTATTTACCACTGATTTGTTTAATTAAATCCAGGGCTGCATGGCTGGTAATACGTTTGCCCTTATGAATTTCAGAGGTGATGTTGTGTTTTGTTAATTCTTTATCAATTAGTGTGCGTACGCCATAAACCAGTACTATTTTCACGCCCAGGCTATTAAGCAGGGCAATATCGTGTATAACGGCAGAAAGCATATTGCTTTGAATGACTCTTTCATCAAGCTTGATAACAAACGTCTTTTTTCTGTGCGCGTTGATATACGGCGAAGACTGCCGAAAAGCTTGAATGAATGTTGTCTTGTCTTCTGTAAGGTTCACGCTGTTTGCCTGATTCTGATTTATCTTTTTTTGCTTAAACAATAATGACCGATAAACTGGCGTAGAAGTTCTACGCTGGGTGTAATCTGGTCTAAAGCTATATATTCGTCTGGTTGGTGCGCCTGGTCAATACTACCAGGGCCAAGAATGACTGTTTCCATGCCTAATTGCTTTAAAAAAGGCGCTTCAGTGGCAAAAGCAACAGCTTCGGCGCCATAACCTGTCAGTTTTTCTGCTTTTTTCACTAATTCACTTTCTTGTTCCTGTTGAAAGGCCTCAACACCATCAAACAGTTCCTCAAAGCCAAGTTCAACCTGGTGAGCTTCTGCTACGGGTAAAATTTTCTCATGAATTTGTTGGCGAATTTCACTATTGGACATGCCGGGCAGGCCACGAAAGTCAAAATGCAGCTCACAGCTATGACAAATTCTGTTGGGATTATCCCCGCCGTGAATGCAACCAAGGTTGAGAGTAGGTACAGCAATATCAAATGCCGGATTTTTGTGTTTGTCTTCAAGTTCGGCTCTGAACGCCTTCAGGTTTGTTATCACGTCATGCATGGCATCAAGAGCATTGTTGCCAAGCTCGGGGTTTGAAGAGTGCCCGCTTTTCCCGGTAATTTTTATCGCATTCATCATAATGCTTTTATGCATATGAATAGGTTTGAGGCTGGTTGGCTCGCCGATAATCGCGGCCCTTGCTCTGGGCAGGCTGCTATTGGCTATTGCTCGTGCACCACTCATGGAGCTCTCTTCATCAGCGGTAGCGAGTATGATAAGTGGCTCTGTGAAGTCCTGGTCAAGTAAAGGCAGGACGGCCTCTATAATAAGCGCAAAAAAGCTTTTCATATCAGCGGTGCCCAAGCCATAAAAACGCTGGTTGTGTTCGGTTAATTCCAGAGGTGCATGTTGCCAGCTGGATTCGTTGAAAGGCACAGTATCGGTGTGGCCGGATAATACCAGTCCGCCGGGGCCGTTACCGAAAGTGGCAATCAGGTTGGCTTTTCCGTCGGCAAGATTTTGTATTTCAATAGTAAAGCCCAGCTTTTCAAACCATGAAGCCAATAGGTGGATAACTCCCAGATTACTCATATCCCATTGTGGGCTTACCGAGCTGACCGAAGCTGTACGAATTAATTCAGTTAGACGCTGTTTGAGAGGGGGTATATTTTTATCCATAGGCTAAGGCTAACACATGATTCTGAGATAGGGACTTTTTATCAAATAGAAAATGAATCAGTAGGCCAAAAAAATACCAAATAGAGGGTAAAAACCCTACAAAATGACTGAACAATGGGATTTTTGTTGAAAAATGAGAAATCTCGGGTTGTGCCTTTATTGTCATAAGCCTAAGCTTAACAATTAAAGGGTTTTGTTTATAAGAAACAGCCGTTACAAACCAATTAAATATTATTGATTGTGAGACACCTATGCAGAGCTTTGGCGAGCCTCAACGAATTCTGGATTTACGCAGCGTATTGAACGATCTGATGAGTGATGGCATGCTCTCGGAAGATGAGGTTGATCGTATTATAGCCAAGCCTCGAGGAAAGGTTGACTCACTCAAGCACCCCCTTGTCTATATTTCTGAGCAACTGCTTGAAAGTAAAAAAGACCCTGGAAAGCTGTTGGAACTGGATTATCTTGCGAAGTGGATGGCTGATAAAAGTGGATTGGAATATTACAATATAGACCCGCTAAAAGTGAAGGCCTCATCGGTTACGCAGATGATGTCTTTTGGTTTTGCCAAGCAGCACAAGATTCTGGCTGTTAATGTTGCTGATGATAAAGTCACCATTGCCTGCTCACAACCCTATATGACCGGTTGGGTAGAAAACCTCGAACATGTTCTTAATCGTCCGATAGAAAGAGTTTTTGCATCCCCGGCAGATATTGAGCGTTTTACCACAGAATTTTATACCTTGGCTCGGTCAATTCTTGGAGCCTCAAGTGATAAAAATCTGACAATGGGTGGAGGCAATATAGAGGCACTTCTTGAACTGGGAGAATTAAAAGATCCTGAAGCTAACGATCAACATATAGTGACGGTTGTTGATTGGCTGTTCCAGTATGCTTTTGAGCAGAGAACCAGTGATATACATATTGAGCCAAGAAGAGATGTGGGTTATGTGCGCTTTCGTATCGACGGTGTGTTACATCGGGTCTATGAAATGCCGGCGCAGGTTATATTGGCCATTATTAGTCGTATTAAAAACATGGGGCGTATGAATATTGCTGAAAAACGTAAACCCCAGGATGGTCGTTTAAAAACCAAAACACTTGATGGAACTGAAACTGAATTACGTTTATCAACAATGCCGACAGCGTTTGGTGAAAAGCTGGTTATGCGTATTTTTGATCCTGATGTGTTGTTGAAGAGTTTTAGCCAGTTGGGTTTGGCTAATCAGGATTATGAGCGATGGAACAAGATGACCAGCCGTCCTGACGGAATTGTTCTTGTTACTGGGCCAACGGGTTCCGGTAAAACAACAACACTGTATTCAACACTAAAGCATCTGGCAACACCTGAAGTTAATGTGTGTAGTATAGAAGATCCTATTGAAATGGTTGAAGACAGCTTTAACCAGATGCAGGTACATCATGGTATTGATTTAACATTTGCTGAAGGTGTTAAGGCTCTGTTGAGGCAAGATCCTGATATTATCATGGTTGGTGAGATTCGTGATAAAGAGACTGCTGAAATGGCAGTGCAGGCAGCGCTTACAGGGCATCTTGTTATATCAACCTTGCATACCAATGATGCACCGTCTGCGATAACAAGACTACTTGAGATTGGTCTGCCTTCTTATATTCTTAAGGCGACATTGTTAGGGGTAATGGCACAGCGACTGGTTAGAACCCTGTGTCCGCAATGTAAGGAAGAGGGCGAAATAAATATTGAACTTTGGAATGAAGTGGTCGCTCCCTGGAAGGTGGATCCACCCGAAAAAGTATATAAACCTGTGGGTTGTCTTGATTGTAGAAATACCGGTTTTAAAGGGCGACAAGGCATTTATGAGGTTTTGGTTATGAGCCCAAAGGTGCAGAAGTTTATTGCAGAAGGTTGTGATCTTGGCGGAATGCGCAAAGAAGGTATGAAGGAAGGAATGAGAACACTTCGCCTCAGTGGTGCACAAAAGGTCGCTGCAGGAATGACGACTATAGAAGAAGTTATGAGAGTAGCCCCTGCACCTCATAACCAGTAATTTAATATCAGCAATAAATATCTATAGAGTTTACTATGATCCCCGAACTTACACATGTTCCTGAACTGCTTCAGGAAGGCCTTGCATCGGCATGGTCTCGATTATTTGAAGCGTTTAATGAGGAGCAGCAACAATTCATTGAGAAAAAATTAACTGATCAGCAGTTGGTCGCACAGCTGAATAAAGTGCTGGGTACCAGTAAGTATCTTGAAAATCTTTGGGTGAGTAACCCACAATATTTGCTTGAAATGTTAGCTGATGAAACAAGCTATAAGCAGGTGGGCAAAGAGTATTTTTCAGAGCGACTCAGTGGGTTAACTATTCAATCGGATATAGATCTGGATAGATCTTTACGGATTTTTCGTAAGCAGCAGATGTCGCGCTTCATATTTCAGGATGTTAACCGTCTATGTACCACCGAGCAGATAATCAGGGAGCTGTCCTGGTTTGCTGACGCCTGTATACAATTATCGGTAGATTGGCATTATAACAATCTCAAAGAAAAGCATGGATTACCTGTTGGTGAAGAAAGCGGGGAAGTACAGCCCTTTGTTGTTTTGGGGATGGGTAAGCTGGGTGCTCATGAGTTAAACCTGTCATCGGATATCGACCTGATGTTTTGCTACCCAGAATCAGGCATGACTGATGGAAAAAAATCCATTGATAATCAAAAGTTTTTTGTAAAGGTGGGGCAGGGTGTTATCAAGAGCCTTGATAAGATTACTATTGATGGTTTTGTATTTCGTGTTGATATGCGTTTGCGACCCTATGGGCAAAGCGGTGCACTGGTGCTGAATTTTGATGCTATGGAGCTGTATTATGAAGATCAGGGGCGTGAGTGGGAGCGTTATGCCATGATCAAGGCTCGCTGTGTGGCGGGCTCACAAAAAGCAGGTGCAGAATTGCTAAAACGTTTGCGCCCTTTTGTATATCGGCGTTATACCGATTTTTCAGCCATTCAGGCTTTGCGTGATATGAAAGCAATGATAAATCGCGAGGTGAGGCGTCTTGGTAAGCAGGATGATGTAAAGTTGGGTGCGGGTGGTATTCGTGAGATAGAATTTATCGCACAAGCTTATCAGTTGATTTATGGTGGCCGCGAGAAAGACTTGCAAGAGCGCAGTTTATTAAAAGTGTTGGTTAGTCTTGGTGAAAAAGGGATGTTTTCTGATGAGGTTGTTCGGGGGTTGCTTGATGCATACTGTTTTTTGCGTAATGCAGAGCATGCGATTCAGGCGCTTAATGATGAGCAGACTCAACGTTTACCTATCGAAGAAAATGCACAGCAACGTATGATTTATGCCCTGGACTATTTTTCGTGGGAAGATTTTTTAGCTGATTTTCAAAAGCATCGTACGCTGGTGCGTGAGCATTTTGAAGATGTTGTCGCTGAAGCTGAAGAAGAGGATGTTGATACCCTTGGTGAATGGCAAGAAATCTGGGCTGATTCAGATGTAGAGCACTTTATCTGTAATTTGAAAGAAAAGGGCTTTTCTGAAGAAGAGCAAAAACAGTTGGGAACCCTCAAATCTGATGCGCGTATTGAACGTATGGAGAGTGTTGCCAGAGAGCGAATGAATACTTTTATGCCAAGTTTTCTGAGCCGATTACAGGCGACCGAGGATCGAGGTGATAGTGTTGCAAGTCTTATCGCATTGATAGAGGCTGTTTTGCGTCGCACCGCCTATCTTGTTCTGTTTAATGAAAACCCCGGAGCGCTTGAGCGCCTGATTGTTATTGCCAAGGCGAGTCCATGGGTAATGCAACAGTTGGTCCGTCATCCTGTGCTACTTGATGAGTTAATTAGTGCTGAAGGTCTTGGGCACGTGCCTGAAGCAGGTGAGCTTCAGGAATTGCTGCGTCAGCAGAGCTTACGACTTGCTATTGATGATGTTGAGGGGCATATGGAAATGTTGCGTTATTTTCGTTTGGCGCATCATTTACATATTGTGGCAGCGGAAGCCAGTGGCACGTTGCCTTTGATGAAAGTGAGTGATTATCTCAGTTTTATGGCAGATGCTATTCTTGAATATGTCGTACAGCTCGCATGGCAGCAAATGGTAGAAAAATACGGCTCTCCCTCCTGTGTTGATAGTGGTTGTGATGAGGCGGCTTTTGCCATTATTGGTTATGGTAAATTAGGGGGTATAGAACTGAGCCATACCTCTGACCTTGATCTGATATTTTTATATGAAGCTGATGTAATGGGTGAGACAGATGGTGCAAAGCCTGTGGAGAACCGGGTTTTCTTTTCTCGTCTTGGGCAGCGTATTATTCATCTGTTAACAACCCGTACCATGCTTGATCGCCTGTATGAAGTTGATACGCGTTTGCGACCCTCGGGCAACAAGGGTTTGCTGGTTAATACCCTTCCCATGTTTGATAAATACCAGCAAGAAGATGCCTGGACCTGGGAGCATCAGGCACTGGTCAGGGCAAGACCGGTGGCTGGTTCGGCAAAGTTGATTGAAAAATTTGAAGAAGTGCGTAGAAAAACCCTGCAAAAGAGTCGTGATCAGGATGAATTACGCAAAGATGTTATTGAGATGCGAGAAAAAATGCATGATCATCTGGCGCCAGCTCATACAAAAGCCGAAAATGCAGAAGTTTTTCACCTAAAACACAGTCGTGGTGGAATTGTTGATATTGAATTTATGGTACAATACCTCGTTCTGGCGTGGAGTCACCTGTATCCTGAACTGACTGTATATACAGACAATATCCGGATTCTTCAGTCACTGGCAAAAACCGGGTTAATGAGCGAAGACGATGCGCAGGCATTGATTGAGGCTTATCAGGCGTATCGCTCTGAAGGCCACAAACTGGCATTAAAACAAGAGAAAAATGAAGCACCGATTGCCAGTTTTGCCAGGCATCATGCCAAAGTAAAAGCGATGTGGGATAAAATATTTTTAGCTGGCTAGCGCATGCTATAAAGTTCAGTTGTCATTAAGCAAAATAGTAGTAAAAGAACAGTAATTAATAATCGTGCGCCCGAGGGTTGCAATAGAAAATTCGTTGGAGAAAAAAAGATGTCAATGGCTGATCGTGAGGGAGTGATTTGGTTTGATGGAGAATTGGTAGACTGGAAAGATGCCAAAGTCCATGTGCTAACACATACCCTGCATTATGGCTTGGGTGTTTTTGAGGGTGTTCGTGCCTACCAGACCGAATCACAAGGTACCTGTATATTTCGTCTGCAAGAACATACAGACCGTCTGTTTCGTTCAGCGCATATATTGCAAATGGCTATGCCGTTTGATAAAGATACAATTAGTGAAGCACAGAGAACGGTGGTTAGGGAAAACAATCTTGATGAAGCGTATCTGCGTCCGATGTGTTTTTATGGTTCAGAAGGTATGGGTTTACGTGCCGATAACCTGAAAACGCATGTTATTGTTGCTGCATGGGACTGGCCTTCATATATGAGCCCTGAAGCTCGTGATCTGGGTATCAAGGTGCGTACTTCTTCGTACACACGTCATCATGTAAATATTTCCATGTGTAAAGCCAAGGCTAATGGTAATTACATTAATTCAATGCTGGCATTACGGGAAGCTCTTGATGGTGGTGCAGAAGAAGCACTACTGTTAGATAATGAAGGTTATGTGGCAGAAGGTAGCGGCGAGAATATTTTTCTGGTTCGTAACGGTAAGTTATATACGCCAGAGCTAACCTCCTGCCTTGACGGTATTACCCGTAATAGCATATTCAGATTTGCTGAAGAACTGGGTCTTGAAATTGAAGAAAAGCGCATTACACGTGATGAAGTGTATATCGCTGATGAAGCCTTTTTTACCGGTACAGCTGCAGAAGTATTGCCGATTCGTGAGCTTGATGCGCGTATGATTGGTGAAGGAAAGCGTGGGCCAATTACTACAAAATTACAAGCCATGTATTTTGATCAGGTGAAAGGTCGTCGCAGTGAAAATGCCGAGTGGTTGTCGCCGGTTAAATAAGTCTTTTACACTTTTTCATAGTCATAAAAAAAGCGTCTGATGACGCTTTTTTTATACCTGCCTATTCAAAAACTTTTGGATAGTCTGCAGGTGTCAAAGCCAGACTTCCCACTCCAGGTCATACCGGCGAAGGCCGGAAAAAGTTGTAGGAACAACTTTTCAAGTAAGCCTGAAAGGTGAATAACAAGGATGTTATTCATAATCCAGTTTTTTGTTGAAATATCTAGAGGTGGGTGTCCCATGAGATATTTTGTGTTTGACTTGTAGCTCGTGGCCGAGAGCAGAAAAGGTTGGGAGAGGTGATTCTGGTGTTACTTTTTCTTCTTGTTTTTTCTAGGCGGATAAAACTTCGGATCATTGCGATCAGGCCGGGTTTTAAATCT
>CBDUPD010000044.1:0-10297 GCA_965368985.1 uncultured Spongiibacteraceae bacterium
CTGCAAAACCTGCGATATTAAAGACCCAACCCAAAATATCACCTGGGTAACACCAGAGGGCGGCGGTGGCCCAAACTATCCAAACATGTAAGTGTGGCGATACCATTGATCCAAATAACAAAAAGCTCTTCATTTGAAGAGCTTTTTTTATGACTTATTTATTCTTTATTCTTTATTCTTTATTCAATTTGCAAGATCACCTTAACAGAATCATCAAGATCATTAACATCCACATATCCGATTGCAGCTTTGTCTGACGCAATTGCTTTTAACATTTCTATCGAAGAGCTCACCTCTTTCGGAGGCTGCCCTTTTGAAGAGAACATCATTCTGGCCCAGTATGAATTCAGGTTACTCTCTGTTTTCTTCACCACACGTTTAATAAACAATTCTCTTGCTGAACTTCCTGGAGCAAACTCAAAAGTTTTGATCTTGGTGCCATCATTATAAGTTTTCGTTTTCCCTAAAAATACATAACGAATCTGCCGCTCATCTAACTGATTATTATTATCAGGATGCACGATAACAGCAACACCAGCATAACTGGAGACAACGACACCAAAACTCAATATCAAGATGGCTGAGATTCTGAACAGATTATTTTTCATATCTCTACCTCCTTAAAATATCAAGTTCAGGCCGACACGGAATGCATTCGGACTCGTTTTTGTTTCACCTACCAGTCTCTCTTCAGTTATGTACTCAAACTTGAGAGAAGCTGATTGATGGAAATCCCATCTAACGCCATAAATATATATTTCTGTTTCCAGATGTTGGAAATCGATAAGAGCCTGATCTATCAACACACCAATCTCAGCAGCATCATTAATACCATTAGGTGTAAGCTGACCTCTGTCAGGATCGTCAGGGTATTGCAGAGAAGGGCTGACAATACTAAATTGATCCACTCCATTCTGGTCAGAATACGAACCATTATTCTGTTGAATGATATCAGGATCTGTTGCCAACGCCGTAGAAGCCCCTTCTATATATTGGTTCAACACCTCTTGCTTGGTGCGATTAAAATCTTCCTGATAGGTAACACTGAATGTCCACTTATCGGTCAAGCGATATCCCAACATGGCATAGGCACCACGCAAATCACCTATAACCAGACTGTGATCAACCTCAGTCTCGGTGACTTCTGCCTGAAAGAATATCTTTTCAAAATTAAGACCAATACCAACACCATAAAATCTACTTTCATCATCTTCCCAAAGCACATCATCTAAAAGGTCGACTTTTTCACCGTAAGTATTAAGCATTATGCTTTCAACAATTCCGATCAAAGAAACCAATTTAGCACCGTCTTCATTGGATTCTATATCTACACTACTGACAGCCTCTGCGTAGATTGCTCGCATGGTCAACCAGTCACGTTCAACCTGCCAGGCAATACCAACCATTTCATCAACATGCAACTGAGTATCAAGCCCATTTTGGGTTACAGGCTCATCGATACTACCGCCCCATACAGTCAACTCTGATACCCAACTACCGATATCGGTTGAATAACCCAATTGGACACCATCAAATGATTGGAACGTGGGTACCGCGTAAACAGATGAAGGAGGCCTTATCCACTGATAGGCATAACTTACATCCTGGTAATCTGAATACATAAACATCGGCACACGTGACTTACCGATAGTGAAGGTAACCTCTGGAGTTAATTCAATGGCCGCGTATATCCAGTCAAAAGTTGGATCATAATCATCTGCACCATAGGCAACCACTTGAGCAGCAACCTTTACATCATTGCCAAGATCAGCATCCATCCGTAGCCCAAGGTTGGTATCTTCACGATAATCACCATCCTGCGTATAACCCTCAATCGTATTACCTTCACGCTCAGGGCCATTTCCATCTACTTTATCAGGATCACTCAGTGCCTTACCGTAAACTAATGAAGCAAAGCCGGCAAAAGAGATATCGCCAGCTTCTGCATAAAGATTTGTAGAGGCGCCCAACAACGCAGTTACAAACACCCCTAGCAGAACATGTCGATGCCTGTGTTTGATGTTTCTCAAATTCATATAATTATTATCTCTTTGAAAAAAACTGTTTCCAGACAATTATTAGCGAAAAAACTATAGTAACTACTATCAATTCACTTTAATTCTAGACGCATAATTCAAAAGTTCCATTATTTTTTGTCAAAAGAATCAAGTATTTGATTTAAAAATCATTCTAAAAACTGTACATAAACACCATTTAAGCTTAATTTTATATAAACCTTTTGAACAAGACATTATAAACGAAACTAATCTACCCCTGTATGCATACCAATAGCACAAGACATTACTGAGAATTGGCTCATTGAAAAACCAGATAGATGACATTGAAATCTTGCGTGCCTGCGCAATCATTATGGTTTTAATGACGCACATTTTTAATCTGCTACCTTGGCACGAAGCCCCCTACATTACCCTTCGGCAGTACATGAATGGCGGCTGGGCAGGTGTTGACCTGTTTTTTGTTATTTCAGGTTTTGTTATAACCAGAAACCTTCTGAGCAACATTAAACCAAATGACTGCCATAAAGATTTTATTGCATTTGCGAGAGTATTCTGGATAAAGCGTGTAGTTCGATTGCTACCTTCCGCCTGGCTATGGTTGGTCATCATCATTTTGTTAACTCTGTTCTTCAACGCGTCTTATGTTTTCAATTCAGCTGAAAACACCATCGCCTTCGCTAAATCTGCGGTTCTGTTTATTGCTAATTATCACTTCTATGAAGTAGGTATGCAGCAGATACACCCAGGGGCCGTGATGGTGTATTGGAGCTTATCGCTTGAGGAACAGTTTTATTTCCTGCTACCGTTCCTGTTATTTTTTTCCCGCAAACACCTTGTGACCATTTTAATTGCCATTATCCTGTTTCAACTATTTCAGGATAGAGAAATTGGCATTATGCGTTTTTTTAGAAGTGACGCGCTATGTTTAGGTGTATTACTTGCCATCTGGCAAAAACAGAAAAGCTATTACGCCCTTGAACCCATATTCCTTAAACAAGCTACTTTACGCAAATACACGGGTCCTCTGGTCTTATTAAGCATCATCTTCCTGATCATGCTCATACCGGTTGAACAATTTAATATCTCGTACCAACTCTCACTTATTGCAATACTAGGCTCAATATTGGTATGGGTAGGCTCCTACAACCAGAACTACTTTCTATCTGATGGTTACATAAAAAAGGCGATGCTATGGATAGGCTCCAGGTCATACGCTATCTACCTTATCCATATGCCTGCATTTTTACTGACACGTGAAATTTGGCATAGACTTACGCCACCCTCGGTTAAACTCACTTCTGACTTCTCTGTTATTTTTCTAATTACTGCGTTTGTTCTATTAGTGACTTTTGCTGAAATAAATTACCGCTATATTGAGCAACCCTTAAGGCGAATGGGCTATCGGCTCGCACATTCAAAGTCACCTACTTCACAGAAAAAATAAAAACAATCATCCTAATTCGCACTATTGAACCCTATTTTTTCTTGCGATAATCGCCTGACTTTTAGGCATAAACTCATCCAAAACTTTTTTTATTTTTGGCCCCTGCTCTGTTTTAAGAAGTAGCCCCCAGGTATCTTTCCAGCTTTCAAGCAGCGGATGAGAGTCCGAAGCATCCTCAAGTTCACAAGCCCAAAACAGCAACCACCACATACTTCGATAAAAACCATAAGAGGTCCGTTTCTCAATTACCAACCCGGCACCTTCAATCAATTCTGAAAACTCATCTCGCTCAATAATTCGTACATGGTTAGGCGGCAAGAAATAACTTTCTGGCGCCAGATCTTTTTGTAAATGTTCAGCCACCGGGTCTGGCACTGTAATTAAATATTGGGCTCCCGGCTTACCCACTCTCACTAACTCTGATAAAAATTGCTTTGGGTCAGCAACATGCTCCATCACCTCCATAGCAATAATTTTAGATGCCCGCTCATCATCAACAGGAAGCGGGTTAGCATCAGAGACCATAGGCACCAGATTACCTGGCGTCAGCTTTCTTAATCGCTCAGTTGCCTGATTAATTTTCTCTGCATCTACATCTGCAAACATGAGCTCAGCACCCTGCTTTGCACAAAATTCCAAAAATGCACCATCACCACAGCCAACATCAAGCACAGTGTCAGCTGATGATATTGAAAACCCCTCTAACAATTCACCTGAATCATTATTAAACCAGCCACTCAAATAAGCATCCGTAAATTCAGGGTTAAATTTCATACTCATACAAATCAGCCTTTATGATAAATTAAGTGAGAAAGTATCTTCCTGAAAACCTGAAACTCTCAACTTGTTATAGATCATTCAAAGAGTTAATGTACAACTTAACACAATGAATTACCAAACCCTCAATATCTATGAAACTAGACTTTCTTATTGCTGGTGTTAATAAGTGCGGCTCAACAACCTTAACCTCACTTATAGAAAAACACCCGGAGATTTTTGTCTCACCTTCCAAAGATGGCAGCTATGCTCAGGGCACCGGCTTGTGTAAAAAAGACGGCCTATACCCCGGCTGGGAATTACATAAAAGCAGCTTTCATGGTTATCCTGAAAACAGGGTTCGAGGCGAAGGTAATGTCTGGTATTCATCCAGAACTATTGAAAATAATGCCTCAAAGTTCTTGCTCGACTGCTTCCCTGACATAAAGCTCATCTTTATTGTTCGAGACCCGATCAAGCGTATTGAATCAAGCTTTAAAGAAAAACACTCTTCTGGTGCCCGATGGATGATTGACTGCCCCTACTCTATTGAAGAAGCATTAACTGTATTCCCGGACCTCATTGAAAGCTCACTCTATTATGAACGGATATCTCATTATCTTGATTTATTCCCTAAAGAAAATATCCATATAGTCTTTCTTGAAGACCTTAAAAATGCGTTCACTACTACAATTAACAGCTGTTTTGATTTTTTAGGCGTAAGCCATGAACATAGCATCACTCCGGAGATAAAAAACGAAAGTGAGTCAAAGTATTTTGACACCCCCGAATTAAGGTTAATGCGAAACACAATCATACAGCCAAAAACAGGCATTCCTCTAAGTAAATTACCATTTGAACTACAAGACCAGTTTCTGGCACCGATGGGATACCGAAAACCCATCAGTGAGCTCGACCTGTCATGGAGCAAAAAAGCGATTGAATTAACATTGAATACAATCTCTAACGATATAGAAAAATTTCTTGATCTGGTAGAAAGAGATTCCTCTGTATGGAAACAGTATGCTAATTTTTCAAAGGGTCTCTGATTGCTTTTCCTGAATATAAGCAATCAACTCTGACAACACTACTGGCCAGCTATACTGCTGACGAAACGTTGGGGCAATCTTTTTAACCTTCAAGTATTCTTCATCCCATTGGTCAACCATCATCAACATCTTTTTTACCAGGTCTTCCTTGTCAACTGGCCAATATCTACCTGTACCGTAATAAACACCTTTAGCATGACAGGGTTCGTGAAAATCAACTAATAATGCATTCGCATTATTTAAATATTCAGTCATACCACTATGGCAAGGAGCGATTACCGGCGTTTCACAGGCAATAGACTGAAAAGGGATCAGACCAAACCCTTCCCCTCTCGAAGGGTGCACTGTGCAATGAACATCAGAATACAAAGCAGCAAACGTATCAGTATTTTCTGAGCCCGGAATGACAATTTCAATTAATTGTTCTGCATGAAACTGTTTGATCGACTCCAACACCCTGTCAGTCGGCTCAGTTCTCAACTTAAGCCTCACATCATCCCTATTAGAAAACGCCCGTGAAAAACACTCAATAAGATCAGCACAACCTTTACGCTCAGGGAATAGACGACCATTAAATGTGTTATAGAAATAAAAAACATCGTCATGTTTCTTTGTCTTTCTTGCATGATACTCAGGCTCTAACCCGTGCTGAACTACCATAATAGGTTGACTAACACCTGAGTTTTCAAATGCTGACTTACAAAATTCCGAGGGTACAACAAGCAAATCAAAACGATTACAAACATCTACCCAACGCTTGGGAATTGCAGTGGTTTCACAGACAAATCCACCAATAGTTATCGGATGTTCAAAAACAAAATCAGGAATATTCTCGGGAACACCAAAAAATAATGCCACCGGTGCAGCACGATTCATACCGTTATAAGGCACTAAAGACTCATCAAAAAAAGATCGTCCGGTATAGCTATGCAATCCAATATCAGGGAAAAATTTCACTAACTCGAGAGCTATTTGTGTACAGACATTGGATATAGATATACAAGAATCAAACATGCCATAGAATTGCAGGTTTATAGATGGCCTATAACTACCTTCAAAATTATAAATACTGAAATCATTGGTATCTATACCAATAGTGATAGAAGCCGTAGCTGCCTGTGATTTTGAATTATCCAAAAAGAGTCGTCTAAGCTAGAAAACTAACGGGACATTCTCGATATCTTTCTTAAAGCTGATTTCAACACCCGCGTAGCCATAACCTCCGTAGCCGCCATAACCGCCATAGCCGCCATAGCCGCCATAGCCATCTTCACAAAAGCCGGAAATAGTTAACGACACAGTCATTGTTGACTCTGACGTACGTTTACACTCAACGGTGGCTGTTAAAAAACTGCAATTGGGAACCAGATTTACATCAACGGAGAAGCCTGTTGCAAAAGCTACTTGATCGACAACATCCAGTCGGCCACTCGCCTCTTTGGTCTGACCATTAAATGTAATATAGCCATTTTCACCAGAGTTATCTGATTGCGTGAAATTTACATCAAAATTTAATGTTGCCATATTCTAGACTACCTGAGCCGATCGGGGTTTTACTTTTTTAAAGCGAGCCATATTTTGTTTACGGGGCTTACGAACAAAATTGAACGCCACCTTCCCATGTATACTACCTGACAGGGCTTGAGTATTCGAACTTCCCACGCCGCCTGTCACTTTTACAGCAACAATACCAACCGTAGCGATACCCATTCCTTGCAGAAAGTTACGCCTGTCAATTATTAAGGTGTTATCAATATGCTCAGTTTTCATTTTTATTGTAGTCATTGCAATGTTCGTAATTAAAAATAGTACTTTAATCCACTTAGGTCAAGCGACTCAATAATTGTAAAAACGTTACTGTATTGTACATTTTCAGAGAAAATAGACTACACTTGAATAAATATTTATATGCTCTGATAGCTATATCTTGACTGGCAAACCTTAAAGATCACTGTCGACAAGAAATTTGATAGTTACCGACTATAATTATCAACAAAGATTATAAGTTATGAGGCCTCGTTTTATGTACAACAATCAACCTGCCAAGCGCCTTATTACCATGCTCAGCACATTAAGCATGGTACTTCTGCTAAATGCTTGTGGATCAGACTCTGACAAACACAAAAAACTGGACACACTTACCGCTAATGCAAGGCTAACCGGAACCTATATTATTTCAGGTCAGCAAATTACTCCCACTAATCATACGTTTATACAAAAAGATGATGATATTAAAAAACCCAACGATAGCAGGCCTGTTGTATATATTGACATTGATGATGTTATTGTAAACCTTGATGCATCTACCAGCCGTTCACATGTTGATATTCTATCTTACACCTGGAGCCAGACAGCCGGCACACCCGTAGTTTTATCAGATACAACAGCAGTAGCGCCTTCATTTACTGCTCCATCTTCTGAAACAACGCTGATATTTGAACTTGAAGTGGTTGATACAATCGGACAGGTAGATATAGATACATTGTATATTGCCATCGCTGAACCTGAAGCCTTAACCTCCAATAGCTCAGGCTCAATAGAAGTCTGCGCGCCAGTAGATGGAGATGACTGCTAAGTCTTCAGGCTTTCCAGACCAGTTTCCCTAAACAGACTTATTTAACACCTCTTCCAGTCGCGCGAGTATCACCTCGCGCGAACAAAATGCTTTCAAACTTGATTTAGCTTTTTCAGACATTCGCCAATAAGCGGGCTTATCTGATTTAAACTGCTCATACGCTGATTTATAGGCATTCACCAAAGACAACTCGTCAATACTGAATTTATAGGTTCGAAACTTTCTTCGTGGGTCATGAGGCCAATAGGTTAACTGGGGAACTGAAGCAACCTCAAAAGCACAGTCTTTATCGACATAATCTGTCATAGCGCTATGAAAAGGAGTAATAGCTGGAACGCCTGCCGACATAAACTCCATCAAAGGTAAGCACTGCCCCTCTCCCGACGAAGCATTCACCGTATAATGCGTGGCACATAATAACTGCCTATAGGTTTCACTATCCAGATAGTCATAAAGAGCAATTACCCGACACTTCATTGGCATACACTTATACAATACTTCTAACAAACGTACTTCTGCCATACCACTACGATTACCAACAAATTTAAGAACCAGGCAGACATCAGCCTCATCATGAAATGCATAACAAAATGTACGAATCATTTCTTCCCAGTTTTTACGGCCATCATCCGGATTAAATACTGATGTAAAAACAACAGAAGGCAAATCAATCCGGGTAAATTTTGTAGCTATAACATCTGATATAGCCGAAGAGCCATTCAATAAGTCAGATAGATCCAGCTCAATATTGACTGAAGCCTGAACATTTTCCGGTTCTTTATAATCATCATCTGCAGGCGGATGAACATCATAAGAATCTGTCACCTTACCTTTAATGGATAATCTCGCGGGCTTATTGCGTACATCTAACTGCTGATAGTTCTCCCATACCGGAGATGGTAGAACATGCACAGGAAAATCATCACCTAATGATTTTTTAACCGCGCTAGCTGCAAATTTTGAATGGGTAATAGCAACACCCGTTTGTTCAAGATAATTAACCCAGTTTTGTCGAGGCTGACCTGACCAATATTCATTGGGTATATCTGCAAACTCCCAGGCAAACACCGGTATGGTTTTACAACGAAGCCCTCTGACAGTTTTATGCGGAGGAGTAAATGATAAAAAAACGCACTTCTGCCCTACTGCCTGACAAAAGTCATGGATAGCATCGACCTCTACCGCCGGGTTAGTCACAATAGTTACCGAACCCAGTTTTTCCAACATCGGGAGATAGGATTTAAGAACAAAATAATAGCTGTATTCGCTGTATCCAAGATTGGAAACGATATTATCTTGTCGCGTTTCTGAATAGAGTATAAAAATCAAAAGGCTTACCCAATTATTTCAGTTCATTTCTGAATATGAAATCATTGTGGCACAGATAGAGTGCAAACCAAAATACAACTTGTAGAGCGGACCCCCGGCCGCGAATAATCGGGCATAATCATTCACGGATACAATATTATTATACTGGCAGGCTTTCAGCACTCACTGGAGCCTCTTGTACATCGACGGGCTTTTTACAACCATAACGCAACATCATCAATGCTGGCGCAATGATAAAATCAGCAAGCAACGCCAATACAATACACATTGCCATCAACATACTGAAGTTGCGCATACTTGATAGATCAGACAACATAAAGGTCAAAAATCCCCAAAATAATACTATAGAAGTAATAATTAACGCTTTACCGGTTGTCATTAATGTTTCTTCTATTGCCCTCACAGCATCACCATGTCGATCATAAGCTGTTTTAAATCCATGCATAAAATGCACAGTATCATCAACACATAAACCCAGTGCAATCGATCCTATAAGCACAGTAAAAACATCCATCGGAATATCAACAACTGCCATAAAAGCCACCGTAGTGATTATAGGTAAAAGATTTGGAATCATACTTAACAAACCATTCACAACACTACGCATCAGCAAAATCATCATAATTGTGATAGCTACAGCGGCTATCAGATAACTCTCTGCCGCAGACTGAATCATTGCTGATAACAAAACACTGAATATAGGCGTTACACCTGTCAGATGCATTTTGTATTGAGGATCTATTGCATTGTTATAATTTTCAGCAAGTACTTCTTGAAACTTCTCGTAAATAACAGCGTCTTTCCAGGGCAAAATAACAGTGATACGAAGTTTACTAAAATCTCTATCGGTATAGGCATAGAGATCATCTGCTTCATCCATTTCAATCAATAACAGTTCTTGTGCTATCAACTCCTGATCATCAGGAATAATATAATCGGCTGCAGTATTACCATTAAAAGCCTGGTTGGTTTCTTTTATTAAAGCAATCAAACTATTAATTGAAATGACTTTTACACCAGCTAACTCTTTACCATGCAAAGCCGATAGCCAGTCATCTACCTGATGTAAAAATACGGGGTCAAGTACACCCTGTTTTTTACCGGTATCAATAACTATTTCTATCGG